>JAUPKS010000162.1 GCA_030837315.1 Planctomycetota bacterium | reverse complement strand
CTGGGCGTGTTAAAGCTGGAACGGGGAGAAAAGGAATATGGGAAAACTCGGGTAATTCAGTATGTGTAGGAAAGGCTTTGGTTGCCTGGTTTTCCGCCTCTTATCCGTGTCCGCTATTTGTGGGTGTAGTATAGTAAATCATCTCAGATATTCAACTTTTCTTAAACGGAAAGCGTATCTGTGTGAAGGGCAGAGGCAAGAACCACCGGGAATCGTGGGGCTTAACGGATTCCAGCCGTTTGATAAAATCAGGTAATTTTCCAATAGAAGTAGCACAGCTGCTTAATAACATACCGAAGCCGATCAGTATCACACGTACATGGTGTGTAATCTTGTTTGACAATTTTGAGAGGTTCAAATTGAATTCAGAATACTTTAAAAAGGTGGCGGCTGTTACATGTCTCCACCTTTTGTCTTGTTTTGCAAAAATTATTGCTTCTTCTGGGTTGGGGGCGCCATTCCTATTGGCAATTTTTTTAAGCAAAAGAACCAATCGAAGTATTTCACGTCCTTATCCTTCTTCTCCATGCGCTCTTTGGCGACGCCGCAGGAACCTGGCGGCGGTACGATCACATCATCACCGGGCTGCCAGTCAGCAGGTGTGGCAACCTTGTTTGCGTCAGCAGTCTGCATGGCCATCAAAAGCCGTTTGATCTCCTGAAAATTGCGTCCGTTTGAGAGCGGATAGTAAATCAGCGCCCTGATCTTACTGTCCGGATCAATGAAAAATACCGCCCGGACTGCCTTTGTGTCGCTGGCCGATGGTTGTAACATGCCGTACTTTTTTGCAACTTCCATTTTAAGGTCGGCGATGACAGGGAAGGTTATGTCGACATTTTTCATGCCCTTATATTCGATTTTTTCCCTGATTGTCCTTAACCATGCAATATGGCTGTAAATGCTGTCGATGGACAAACCCAATAATTTGCAATTGAGCGCCTCAAACTCGGGCATCATGGTCGCAAACGTCATAAATTCCGTTGTGCACACTGGCGTAAAATCTGCCGGATGGCTAAAGAAAATGACCCATTTCCCCTTGTAGTCGTTGGGGAAATTGATCGTGCCTTCTGTCGTCTCTGCCGTGAATGCCGGTGCATCTTCGCCTATCAGTGGCACATGCATGCGAAGAGTCGTAGTTGCTGACGGTTCTTCTGTAAACGCATTCATCTCAACTACAAAAACAACACTTAATACAGCGATAAACATATAAGAGAAATGTTTCTTTAACATGATCTGAATCCTTTCTTTTTAAATAGTGCAAGAAACACCGTAGTATCATTGCCTTCCTGTACACCAAAACCCCCCTTTTGTGCTAAAATCGATCAGTCGTACAATTTTGAAATTTCTTTTATATTTCAACCAGAGGTATGTGAGAAAATTTGAAAATGCAGTGAGGTGGTCTTCCTATTCATCTAAGGCGTACTGTGCCTTAGTATTTGAAAAAGTTCATCCTTTAGGGCAAGTCGCTGCTTTTTAAGTTCTTCCATTGCTTCGTCTGATCTTGGTTCAATATTATTTCCAACCCGATAAACCTCTTTATCGAGTTTATGGTAGTCGTCAAAAAGCTTCTTAAAGTGATCGTTGGTCATCTTAAGATTATGAATTTTTTCACGATATTCGGGAAATTCATGAACAAGATCATGATGTTCGTGTTGCATAAGGTGTCTCCTTTATAAGATGAGAGGATATCCGTTATTGCTATGAAGCGCATTTGGAAATGCCAGAAATGCTATTATACAAAGCATTATCAGTTCTTTCCAAATTATTTCCTTCGTGAAAATTAAATCCACAAGTACTGCGATCGGAACAAATCACACATGGAGGGAATAACCGAATGACGCCACATTCCCAGGGCAACGATTTCGTTTGGTACCTGAGTATTACCATGAGTGCTCAAGCTGAGTAAACGGGAAGCCTTGTCCGTTTACAACAAAAAAGGGGTTGATCAGAGTATTCTTATTATACCGTAAGGGTTCTTTGGTCTGCATGTCCACAACCCTTCCTTCTGCCTGTTCTACTATTGCCTGTCCTGCCGCGGTGTCCCATTCCATTGTTGGTCCAAATCTCGGATAGAGATCAGCCTTGCCTTCCGCCACAAGGCAAAATTTCAAAGAACTTCCGGCAGATATGAACTCGGCTTTACCACACCTCTTTTTTATTTTGTCTACAAACTCTGACAGTTCTTTTGTTGCATGCGAACGACTGCCAATGATCGTGAGGGGTGTGTTTTTCTTTGAGGTGCATTGGTTGGTGTGAGAGTGAGCTTTTTTGGTATGGGCGCTGAGCGGTAGTCTTTGTGATATATCAAGAAGGGTTTTTATTGATAAGTCACCCGTAATGATCTTGCTATTCGCCAGCATATAAGCGCCAAGGTTTACAGCAGAAAAGTAGAAGGTGTCTTGTACCGGTATATAGATACACCCGAGGACGGGTTTGTCCCTGTGGATGAGAGCGATGTTTACCGTAAACTCCCCGTTTCTCTTGATAAACTCCTTTGTCCCGTCAAGTGGATCAACGAGCCAGAAATACTCCCACCCTTTTCGTCCGTTATACGGGATGTCTTTTCCTTCTTCGCTTAGTATGGGGACTGATGGGTTATTCAGGAGATATTCATTGCTATTTGTGGTTATTGGTTGTTTCAGGCCATTTACTATAATTTCGTGAGAACGTTTATCTGCAAGGGTCAAAGGAGAATTGTCGTCTTTGTGCTCAACGGCAAAATCTGAGTTATATACCTCAAGGATGACCTCGCCGGCGCGTTTTGCAGCAAGGAGAGCAACGAGAAGGGATTGGGCATATTGATCGTTATTCATGTTTATTTCTTATTCAGTTAACCAGTTAGATAGAGAACGAATCTCATTTTAATTGAAGCTCTGACCAGGTTTTTCTATGATTGTTATGCCTACTTTTGCAATTCCGCTTTCTATCAAATCCAAATCTAGCCCGGCTCTGTATGAAACATTCGCAATCCTGTCCGTCGTACGGTGAAAACGGTCTACAACAATCACTTCAACCTTTCTGTTATTCCCCAGGTTGGTAATTAATATCTTTGTTCCAAATGGCAACGACGGATGAGCAGATGTCATTTTGTTTCTATCATATCGGACGCCACTTGCAGTCATTTTACCATCGTATTCATCTGAAATGAATGAAGCAATGCCGGTTTCATGATAAAGATTGGATTGCTTGTTGCCGGGGTCTTTCGTGTCGGTTTTTTTGATGTCAGTTGATTTGATATCATTTTTTCTGACGTTAGTATTTGCACAGCCGATCACACATATAAGGACGATGAATAAGACCAAAAACCCCCTTGTTTTTAAGTATGGATACATGAATATTCCTTTATTTATCAGTTTTACTCAGGAGGATATCTGAGTACCATGATTCGACCTTGCGCAGAAAAAGAAGAGGGGTAAAATCACGAATCGCATAAAAAATCTTTCCGACGATTATTCTCTATCAACTCTCTTAGATATTTCCATTCCATAGGTCAAAAACTTTCGTAAGCGCCAGGAGGGCCAGTGAATGTCTGAAACTGCCTGCCTGGATTTCATTCCGTATTTCATCGAGCGTTAGCGTTGTAACGACAATATCCTCCCCTTCGTCGGGATTCATCTCTTCCGTTTGAACGGCATCTTTTGCATACCAGGAATGACAAAGGTTATTTAAAATTGCCGGGTTTGGTTCCACAGAACCGAGGTAGTGCCACTTGACACTGGTGTAACCGGTTTCCTCCTTCAATTCCCGAATCGCCGCCGCTTCGGAATCCTCACCGTGATCAATCATGCCACCTGGTATTTCCGTAGTAATTTTCTCGGCGCCAAACCGATATTGCCGAACAACCACGACTTCATTGTTTGGTGTGGTAGCAACAATGTTAACCCAATCATTTGCTTCGAGTACCAGCCGTTTCATTTCTTTTTGATTTCCTGGATGTTTTAACCAATCAAAGCGTGCTTGCAGAATCTCAAGATGCGGTCCTTTCTCGGTACGGTGCCGCTGCCATACTGCTGGTTTTTTATTTTTATTCTGTTTCTTATCCATGAAATGGTAAATCTCTGAACTTAGGCTGCCTTTGGCAGCAACTTTAATCTCCCCTCTAAAAAGAGGGGCCGGGGGTGTGTTAAGGGCATTTTTACACACCCCTTAATCCCCTCTTTTTAGAGGGGAATCAAAAAAGATTGAAATTCCTTAACATCAAGTTAGGCACAAACACGGACAAACAAAGTTTGTTCGTGTCACCCTAAAAGCCGTTTAAATAAAAAAAATTCCTATACGATCAGGGTGTCCTGATTTCATGGTTTAAAAAACAGCACTATTTGATAAATATACTTTACCATGACAACAACCCGGAATACAATGGAAACTATAGACTAAACCGGAAGTGCAAAATTATTTTTGGTAGATGCTAAAATACCAGTACGTCCTTGAAAGGACTTCCTTTGCAGGTCTTCGCTGGCTCAATCTCCTTCGATTGAACCGAAACATTGGGTATGTTTACATCTCCAGGCAAGGAGCCAAAATCCTGAGGCATTAAAGTGAAGGTGCGGTACATTGTTCGAGGAATTCCAGATACGCGTGTGCTTCTTCTGAGGTTCTCCCGCACATCTCTTCCAATGGTCGAAGGCTCAGGCAAACCGCAGGCCTTTCCGGCTTGCCGAAGATGAGGCAGCGGTTATCCGGGCCGAGCTGCGGACATCGGTCACGGGATGGTTTTCCGTTTGGCATTCCAGGAATTGGAGACGAAATCGAAAGTACAATACAACAAACCCCGCAACCTATTCTGCATTTCAAGCTAGACTCTCCTACCTTCCCCACTTACCATGTATTTCAATAACATCCAATCTCAAAATCCCCAAATTCCTGTAAACAAGGTCATTCGACAGAGATTCCTGCTTTATTTTATCAGGATTGTCCTCCAGGTGTTCCAGGAGGATGTCCATCCCATATTTCTTTTCCTCTACCGTTTCTACGAAAGACATTTTTCCCCAGATGATCACGGACCGAAATTCGTGCGCACATTCATTCATGATGTATCCTTTGTCTTCGATGATCGTAGCGCATACCCGGGGGTTGTCTTTAATAAATTCACACTTCAATCCTCTCAATCTGCTGTGGAAATAGAAGACATTTTTTCTTTCGTCATAACCGTAGCTGAGTGTCACAATATAGGGTTCGTTATCTCTGCATAGCGCAATTGTCAGGTATTTTCCGGCCTTTATTATTCCCAGTAATTCCTTCTGGTCCTTTATTTCTCTTTCTTTTTTCTGCAGATGATATCGTGGCATCATGTTTCAAACCTCTGAATTCGTTACTCAACAAATTCCTGTGCAGGAGCAAGTCCTCTTGTCTTTCTCCGAAAAATATAGTTTTGAGCATTGGTATAGGGATCGGGTTGAATGACCAGAGCGAAGACTACACTTTCAGAAATGCGTTACAATTCAATTATCAGTGGTGAGCGCTTATCAGTTTTTAAAACAAATTCGGTGAGATACAAGGTTTTTCAGGCGACCTTTTTTTCAATCTCTTCAAATTTAACAGCCACCTTCATGGATACACCAGGCTCTTGCATGGTTATTCCATACATCACATCGGCAGCACCCATGGTAACCTTGTTATGGGTAATGACGAGGAATTGTGTGTCCCTGGTAAACTCCTTTAAAATATGGGTAAATCTATTGATGTTGCTTTCGTCAAGGGCGGCATCTGCCTCGTCCAGGATGCAGAATGGGCTTGGTTTTGATTGGAATACAGCAAAAAGTAGCGCTACGGTAGTCATTACCTTTTCACCGCCTGAGAGGAGTGTAATTGAACGAAGTTCTTTATTGGGTGGTTGTGCAATGATCTCAATTCCCGCATCGAGGATATCCATATTTTCCTCCAGGATTACATCGGCCTTACCGCCGCCAAACAATTTCCGGAACATTATCTGGAAATTCTGGCGAATGTCGCTGAAAACCTTCTCAAACAATTCACGGCTGGTGTGGTTGATCTTTTTTATCAAGTTCTGCAGTGCATCATGGGATTTATCGAGGTCTTCTTTCTGATTTACCAGAAATGTCTCACGTATCTCAAGCTCGTCCTGTTCTTTGATTGACTCAAGATTCACGTTCCCCAGCCTTCCAATCTTTCCCTGCAGTTCCTCAATTTCTTTGGAAACCGCCTCCCAAAAATCAGCCTGGGGCTGGGCTGTACCGACAGATTCTGCCGGTGACGTGGTCAATTCCACGGCAATTTCACCCGTGGTGGCGTCTAAGCTTGACAGATCGAGTTGATATTCCTCCCGGACACGTTCCTCCAGGTTAGCTATGCGGATTTGGTATTCATTTTCTTTCAGTTTTAGTTCCTGCAGTTGTTGTTCAAAATGTTTCTGTTCTGTTCTTGTTTCTTCAAGATGTGCCTTTAATTCTTCGGCTTTACCATGGTGACTATCTTGCTCGGCCATGAGAGATGCCAACGACCCTTTCAATGCAACCTGTCTGGTCTTCAGTTCGCTCACGAGCAGTTCCAGATGTTTAATCTCGTCTTCAGCTTCCCGTTTTTTCTGCTGGTAGCTCTGACTTTCCTGTATCCTATGCTTAATCTGTTCCTGTGTTTCCCGTAAGTCTGCATCGAGTTTATTCAAGGCCTTACTCAGTCCATCTTTCTTTTCTTGTCTTTGTGCGAGGCCCACCTTTAGCGCTGTTATTTCGTCCTGAACACTTCTTTTTTCATGCTCTTTTTCTTCTGCCAGCATGGAGGCCTCTTCTACCTGTTGTTCTAACTGCTTATGTTGCTGATTGAGCTGCATGAATTCTTCCTGCAAACTTTTTTCTCGTTCACCGGCATTTTCCACTTCCACATCAATTTCTTCCATCTCGTCCTTGTTGATCTTTTGCTCTGCAGTCAGTTCGTCCTGCTTCTGTTCGTTCTGTGCAATTTCATTATCCTTGGAAATTTTCAGGATATGTACCTGCTCTTTTCTCTTTGCCAACTGGGCTGTCTCAGTTTCAAGTCCCGTAAGTTCCTCAATGTGGTTATGTTTGTCCTGTTCCAATGTTCCAAGGATTTGCTGGATCTGAATCAGTTCTTCTTCAATCTTCTTCAGCTCACTCTTGCGGGATATAATCCCTACCTGCCCCTGCTTCTTACCGCCGCTGAGCGCGCCTTTGGGTTCTAATAACACACCGTCGAGCGTAACGTACCGAACGGTGCGGTTGTAGCTGTTCATGGCAAGCGCAGCACTAAGATCCTTTACAACGACGGTATTATTCAGGAAACCATCAACAACCTTACAAACCTCTTCTTTACTCGTAACAAGTTTGCGTGCAACACCCACGACATCAGGCTTTTGCAGGATTTCCTCAGGAATGGAAGACTGGCCATTCGTCCTATCGAGTGGAAAAAAGATCGCATGTCCCCTTTGACTCTTTTGTAAGAATGCGATGGCATGGACGGCATCATCGGTGGTATTGGTAACGATCCCTTGTACTCTTTCACCCAAAGCAGTTTCAATAGCCAACGCATACGGGAGATCAACTTTTAACTGGTCCGCAATCATACCCTGTATGCCTTTTATTGCAGCGTGGTCTTTTTTTGCTTCTTCTAAGATGGCTTTTGCGCCAGACTCTACTCCTTCCGCCCGCATTTCGAAGTCCATGAGCACTTCGTGCCGGGAGGTTTTGCTGCTCTTCAATTGCTTTTGCTGATTAATTTGCTCATCCAAAGACCGTATCATAATTACCAGTTCTTGTATGCGCCCTTTTGAAGTAGATAATTTCTGGTCCAGATCATTGGATTCTTCAATCATCGTATTTTTTTCTTTCTCCGATTCCTGGTGTTTTGACATCAAAGCCTCCACGAACGAACCAATTTCCTCTTGCCTCTTCGAAAGCCGCAATTTCCTGTTTTTTAAGGCATCTTTTCCCGTTGCGAGGTTGCCAATTTCATTCTGCAAGCTCGACTCTTGTTGAAGGATAGAGATGACCTCTGACTTCTTTTCATCTATACCCTGGTACAACAAATCACACTCAAAGCTGAGTTGTTTTTGGGTCGTCTCTTTTACCTTCTGGGCATCCGAGAACTTGAGAATTTCCTGCTCTAACAGATTCAAATGGTCCTTCGTTTCTGTAGCCTTGTTGTTTGTCTCGTATATCTTGTTTTCCAGGCCCTTTTGTTGTTCAGTATATTTTTCCCGGAGAATTTCCAATTCCTTAATACGTTCATGATCATAGTTTACTTTGTCCTGGCTTTTTGATATTTGTGCCTCCAGATTTATTCTTTCGGTTTGCAGCTGTGATAATTGCTTCTCCACATGGCTTATCATGCCTTCGATTGCGTTGATTTGCACTTCGAGTTCGTTCATTTCTGCAACTACCCTTTTGCTTTGCTCTTCAATCTGACTAACCTGATCTGAAGCAGTTACTTTTTTTTCATTGAGATCGCGATAGTTTCTTAGTGAAAGCCCAACCTTTAATTTTTTCAATTGTTCTACGTATTCCTGATATTTTCTTGCCCTTGATGCCTGGAGTTTTACCGAGCGAAGCTGTTTCTGCAACTCCTCGATAATATCACCCACCCGAAGGAGGTTCTGCTCCACATGTTCAAGCTTACTTAAGGCAGCCTTCTTCCGTAATTTAAACTTACTGATTCCTGCAGCCTCCTCAAATAAGAGCCGTCTCTCACGGGAGTCTGCCTGCAACATGGCCTCTACATTACCCTGCTCAATCACGGAATAGGCGTTTGCGCCAAAACCGGTATCCAGAAAAAGCTCCCGAATGTCCTTTAGCCTGCTTGCCTGTTTATTGAGGAGGTATTCTGATTCACCCGAAGTGTACAGACGACGGGTTATACAAACCTCGGTATATTCGAGAGGTAAAAGCCCTTTGTTGTTTTGGATAGTGAGGGATACCTCAGCATAGCCCAGGGATGGACGTTTCTCTGTTCCGTTAAAGATTACATCCGCCATCTCGTTACCCCTCAAAGATTTCACACTTTGCTCGCCGAGTACCCACTTGATGGCATCAATGACATTGCTTTTTCCGCATCCATTGGGACCCACAATGACGGTTATTCCATCCTCGAAGACGATTTCGGTCTTTTCTGCAAAAGACTTAAATCCGAATAATTCCAGTTTTTTGAGTTTCATAATACCGATCTCAAAATTTGAACAATACAGTAATTAATAAAAAGGGGTATTTCGTTTTAACGAAATACCCCCCTCGTCTTCATCATACATACAGCATTTGGTCTCTTACATGCAACATACAACCTCTTTACACATAAATATTTGT
>JAUPKS010000161.1 GCA_030837315.1 Planctomycetota bacterium | reverse complement strand
TCGGAATTCCGCCACCCATGTCAAAGACAATCTGCCTGATCGTGGTGCCCATAGGGACTTCAACAAGTCCGGCATTTTTTATCTTACCAGTCAGGGAAAAAATCTTCGTTCCCTTGCTATGCTCTGTACCGATTTTGAAATACCAATCGGCGCCTTTATTTATAATAAACGGTACGTTGGCAAAGGTCTCTACATTGTTTAAGCACGTGGGCTTATCCCATAAACCAGCCTCTACAGATTGTGGCGGCCTTGTACGCGGCATACCTCGTTTCCCTTCAATGGAATTTTGCAGTGCGGTAGATTCACCGCAAACGAAGGCGCCAGCCCCTTCTTTTATATGGAGCTCCAGGCTATACCCGCTTTTCAGGATGTTTTGCCCTAAAAAGCCACACTTTTTGGCCTCTTCAATGGTGTGCTTTAACCGCTTGACTGCCAATGGATATTCAGCACGCACATAGATATAACCACTGGTAGCATGAATAGCGTATCCGGCGATAATCATACCTTCCAGGACTGCGTGGGGGTCGCCTTCGAGGATGCTTCTATCCATGAAAGCGCCCGGGTCTCCTTCGTCGGCATTGCAGAGAACAAACTTTTCATCAGCAGCATACTTGGCGCAGGATGCCCATTTTTCACCGGTTGGAAAACCACCACCTCCACGGCCCCTGAGACCCGATTTGCTTATTTCATCGATTACGGCCTTGGAAGTCATAGTTTTGAGTACCTTTTCGAGCGCCGTGTATCCGCCACGCGCGATATATTCCTCGATACTGTCCGGGTCAATATATCCACAGTTCCTGAGGATGTATTTTTTTTGGCCCTTATTCATCTCCATATCGTCAAAGAAAGGCAACCCTTCGTAAGGGATAGCGGTTTTATCATCCAGATACATCTGTGCTATACCGAATTTTTTTACTGCCTCTCCCTTCCCTATGTGCTCTTCTAAGATTTGCGGAACCATGGCGGTTTTTACATTTCCGTATGTAACACGAGTGCGTCCCGGGAATATTACGTCCACGAGCACTTCATGCGCACACATACCAATGCAGCCGGTAGACAATATGGCTGCTTCGAGTTTTTGTTTTTCTAACTCGTGTGCAACGCTTTTCCATACACTTCTGGCACCGGCGCCTAAACCGCAGGAGGCCATACCGATAATGATCTTCGGCGTTTGCGGATTGGGTTTTTGTTGTTGATGTATCGTTTCGTTACTCATTATTTTATTATTATCGGGAAACTCCTGTTTCTCTTATTTCTTTTATGACGTTACCCACGGTGTCAGGGGCCAGTTTTCCATGGATGTCTTCGTCTACCATCATGGCAGGCGCCAGCGAACATGCACCCAAACAGGCAACTTCATCCAGAGTGAATACATTATCCTTTGTTGTCATACCTGTGGAAACTTCTAATGCTTCACTAATTTTTTCCAGTACCTTTGCTGCCCCTTTCACATGACACGCAGTCCCGCAGCAAACTTTAATGATATGCTCCCCACGGGGTTTTAAATGGAATTGAGCATAAAAAGTAGCAGTTCCCACAATTTCATGAATACTTATATGCAATCTCTCTGAAATGAGACCAATAACAGGTTCGGGCAGATAACCATATTCTGCTTGTACTATTTGCAAAACAGGGATAAGCGCCCCTCTGGCGTTTTTATACTTCTCCAGCACCTGTTCCATCTTTGAAAGATCTACTGCTTTGTTTGTGTTCATCGTAAATTATTTTACTATACTTTAGAAGAGATATAAAAGAGTGCTACGTGAAAACTCCTCAGTACTCTTTTGTGATGTTCAAATGTTAACGATCAATTTCTCCTAAAACAATGTCGAGACTTCCGATTGTGGCAACGACGTCAGGAAGCAACCGGCCTTCAACCATCTTCGGTAGCGCTTCAAGATTAACAAAAGAAGGCGGCCGTATTTTCAGACGGTAGGGGCGGCTGGAACCATCACTGACCAAGTAAAAGCCCAATTCACCTTTGGGGGCCTCAATACTGGCATAGACCTCGCCCTTCGGTGGATGGATGCCGTCCGTAATCAACTTAAAATGACTGATCATAGACTCCATGTTTGTTTCAACATCTTCTTTCGTAGGCAAGGTAACGTTTGGTATCCTGGCTATACAATCGCCTTTGGGGAGGATATTTAATGCCTGATGAACAATCTTGTTGCTCTGGTGCATCTCTTCAATTCGCACACGATATCGATCGTATACATCCCCGTTCTTACCCAAAGGAACGGTAAAATGGTATTTGTCATAACCGGAATAAGGTTCGGACTTCCTGATATCCCAGTTAACCCCTGACCCTCTTAAGCTTGGGCCGCTCAGTCCGTAATCGATGGCATCTTCAGCGGAAATAATTCCTACACCAACCGTGCGTTTTTTCCATATGGGATTGTCCGTCAGGAGTGTCTCGTATTCGTTGATCCGCGAAGGAAATTCGGAAACGAATGTACGGATTTTTTCTAAGAATCCGCCTGGTAAATCCCTGGAAACGCCGCCCACCCGGATATACGAGAGGTGCATCCTTGCGCCTGAGACCATTTCAAAGATATCATAGATCGCCTCGCGTTCCCTGAAACAATAGAAGAACACAGTCATGGCACCCATATCCAGCGCATGGGTTGCCAGCCACAACAAGTGGGATGTGATTCTGGTAAGTTCGCAGAGAAGCACACGGATATGTTGCGCCCTTTCCGGAATTTCGATGCCAAGCAATTTTTCAACCGTCAGGGCATAAGCTAAGTTATTTGAGAAAGGGGCTACATAATCTAATCTGTCCGTGAGAGGAATACACTGATGATATGTCCTGTACTCTGCAAGTTTTTCTACACCCCTGTGGAGGAACCCAACGTGCGGTACCGCCTTTGTGATCGTCTCGCCATCCAGCTCCAGCAAAAGCCTCAGGACGCCATGGGTGCTGGGATGCTGCGGACCCATATTAATGGTCATCAGGTGGGTCGTAGTTGTTGTCGCACTCTCAGTCACGCTTCACCCTTTCGATAGATATCGCGGAGTTTGGCGGGTTGCCTTCCGTCTAAAGGATAGTCTTTTCGCAGGGGGTGACCTTCAAAATCGTCAGGTGTGAGTATCTTTCTCAGATCAGGGTGTCCGTCAAACGTAATACCAAACATATCATAGGTCTCTCTTTCATGCCAATTGGCCGTTTTCCAGACATCGGTTACCGTTGGTATGCTGGGTTCTTCAGACGGAACAAGCGCCTTAATGCGCACGCGATGATTTTTATGTATGGAATAGAGATGGTATACCACCTCAAAAACGCCGTCAGTTGCAATCCGGTCAACACCACATAGATCCGATAGAAAATTAAATTCGAGTTCCTTATTTTCTTTAAGAAAACGGGCAACATCAGCAATATGTTCTTTCTTTACAATAAGAGTTAACTCGTTACGTAATATATGAGAAGCTACTATTTCTTCTGGAAAACGTGTTTTTATGAATGTGGCTATAGCTTCATTATCCATGTTGTTCACAATGATTCTTTTTCAATCTTTTTCTGTATTTCCATAATGGCGTGTATTAATGCTTCGGGTCTTGGCGGGCATCCGGGGACATATACATCCACAGGCATAACCTCATCCAGGCCCTGAACGACGCTGTAGGTATTATACACACCGCCGGAGATCGCGCAGGCGCCCATAGCTATGACCCACTTAGGTTCAGGCATCTGGTCATAAATTTTTCTCGCTACAGATGCCATTTTATACGTGAGTGTACCCGCAACGATCATTAAGTCAGATTGTCGCGGTGAAAATCGGAAGACCTCAGCGCCAAATCGTGCAAGGTCGTAACGAGGTGCAACCACAGCCATCATTTCAATGGCACAACAGGCCAATCCAAAGGGCATCGGCCAGAGAGAAGATTTGCGCGCCCAGTTTACCATGGTGGACAAGGTGGTGGTTAGTATATTATCACCCAGGTGACTTTCTAGTCCCATTCCAACCCACCCCTTTTCCATATATAAAGGTAGCAGATAAGCAGTATACCTATAAAGATGAGCATTTCAATAAATCCAAAGAGCTTGAGCGACTTAAATGCCACTGCCCATGGATAGAGAAAAACGACTTCAATGTCGAAGATAACATAAAGCATGGCAATGAGGTAAAACTTTACCGAGAAACGCTCCCGTGCTGACCCCACAGGGTCTATACCGCATTCATACGTTGAGAGCTTTTCGGCGCTTGGCTTCTGCGTCCCCAAAATAGAAGAAAACGCTATATTGGTTACGGCAAAGCCCACAGCGATAATAAATAATATCAGTATAGGTAAATATTGTAACATAAGAAAGATTATAGAATTATTTTTTTAAAAGTCAAAGAGATTTGCTGTTACGAATCTTTTACGAAACAATTAGGATAAGGACAGAGCAACTATAATGCCATGCCCTGTTGAGGTCAGTAAGATACTTGGGGATAGATACTTAATAAACTATATTTTTTAGGGGTATCTAGCTATTGATGTTAAAAATAAACGTAAGTGGTGGAATTCAACACCTGATTGAATGGAATGTTCGTCGATGGTTATTCTCCCCTAATATCATAATTAATACATGGCTTTATTTGATACAAGGACGTAATTTACATAAAATAGTTGACAGTGCATGACCATCAGCATATAAATTATGTCATGAGCCCGGTATATCATTTAGACCTTGATAATGAAAAGATACAGGACGCAAAGATTGCGTTGCTGCCCGGAGACCCTTTCAGGTCACAGGTTATTGCTGAAACAATCTCAAAGATTTATGGGACACGCAATGAGAAGTTAGCATGGAAGAGGGAGTTTTGCACCTATCTGGCTGAGATCAATGGAAAACATCTCCTTATTACTTCCACGGGTATTGGTGGTCCTTCCGCATCGATAGCCATTGACGAGCTGGCACAACTGGGAATAAGCACATTCCTTAGGGTGGGGACAACCGGGGCCATTCAGGAGCATATCAATATCGGCGATGTTATTATCACCTCTGGCTCTGTACGTCTTGATGGGGCATCAACCCATTACGCGCCGATCGAATATCCCGCAGTTGCCCATTATGAGATTCTTAATGCACTTATTGAAGGGGCAAAAAAGGCAAAGGTGCGATACCATGTGGGTGTAACGGCGTCTTCCGATACCTTTTATCCGGGTGAGGAGCGATACGATTCGTTCTCAAAATATGTACTGAGAAGGTTTCAGGGGGCCACGAAAGAATGGCAAAAGCTCCATGTTTTGAACTATGAGATGGAATCATCAACGGTATTAACCCTTACCGCTTCAATGGGTCTCAAAGGAGGGTGTATAACAGGGGTGGTAAACCGGGCAGGGAGAGGGGAGATAACAAAAGAGTTCCTTAAGTCTGGTGAGGAAAATGTTGTAAAGGTTGCTATAGCCGCCGCAGAGTGTTTGATATAAATAGGCCTTCACAAATTGCCATCCGATTTCTTCGTATCTTTTTTACATGAGTAAGCCAAATAAACATATCGAATTAAACGGTAAATTTTTAAAAGGTGAGAAGGTATCATCCACCTTTGGTTGTGTGAGTTCGGGATAAACGAAGCGAATGGTTCGGCATGTTTGTATATTTTCGTCCATGCAATTTTATGTAGGGCAGGGCATCGCCTGCCAAATCAAACTATGTCAGTTCCCTACTCTACCCTTACCTCCCCATTCTCTATTCAATCTCAGACCCAGGAGCTCCCATTCTTTTTCCCAAAAGAAAAATACCTTTTACGATGCAATCTCCGGCTCCCTTCCTTGTAAGACCTTTACTTCACGGTTGATACGTTTTGCTATTTTAGTTTGTGCTATTTCAAGGTCATATCGGGCTTGCAAACGTAACCAGACTGCCGCGCTTGTGCCAAAGTAACGTGCCAACCTCATTGCCGTATCTGCAGTAATCGATCGTTGCCCACGCACAATCTGGCTAATTCGTAATGCTGGCACACCGATATCTTTAGCTACACGATACTTGCTTAACTCTAAGGGTTTCATAAAGTCTTCCAGCAATACTTCTCCAGGGTGAATAGGTGGTAGCTTTTGCACAGTATTTCGTCCTTTCATGTGTGATAATCCACGATTTCTACATCTTTCGCCTTACTGTTTGCCCACGTGAAGCAAATTTGCCATTGATCGTTAATGCGAATACTATGTTGACCTTCTCTGTCTCCATGAAGTGCTTCAAACCTATTTCCCGGTGGTGCAGCTAAATCTCCCAGACTGTCTGCCTCATCCAGATAGAGAAGTTTACGCCGGGCTGTTTTCTGAATATTTATCGCTAGTTTTTTGGATACTATTCCTTTGAATATCTTTTCTCTCATATTCTGTATTCAAGGGTGACCCCAAGAACCCCTCGCAGAAAATCCGTTGAGTTTCATTCCATTCAACCCAACCTACCAGACTCATCCGCACAAATTACCCACATAAATCCAAAATACGTGGTAGGCGATGCCTACCCTACCCGGCTGAGCAACAGATGCGAAAGCCAGTTTTGACCCGAAAGGTCTCACAACAAAATCGTTCTGCTCAAGGTGCAAATACCCAGGCTATTCTTATTGACATTGCTTCGCTCTGCCGAATTACAGGGTACCAATCCCGTGGAAAACCTTCTGGCAATTGCCAAAAACGCTCTTACGGTTAAAACGCCTTCTGGGTTAGATTATAAAATCGCTAGTTA
>JAUPKS010000160.1 GCA_030837315.1 Planctomycetota bacterium | reverse complement strand
TCGTAGTGCCATTACCCAACTGACCAAAATCATTCCGTCCCCACGCCAAAACTGTGCCATTTGACATCAGTGCAAGGCAGTGAAATCCTCCGCCGGCAATAGTGATAACACCATTGAGATTCTTTACCTGTACAGGGATGTTGCTGTTGCTAGTGGTTCCGTTGCCCAATTGACCGAAATCATTGCGTCCCCATGCCAAAACCGTACCATTTGATCTCAGTGCAAGGCAGTGAAATCCTCCAGCACCAATGGCAATGACACCGCTAAGGTTATTGACTTGCACAGGGGTAGGGCTGTTGCTGGTGGTTCCGTTGCCCAATTGACCGAAATCATTGCGTCCCCATACCCAGACCGTACCGTCTGACTTCAGCGCAAGGCAGTGAAATCCTCCACCAGAAATGGCAATAACATCGCTGAGGTTATTGACCTGTACAGGGATAGTGCTGTTACTGGTGGTTCCGTTGCCCAATTGACCGAAATCATTGCGTCCCCATGTCCAGACAGTACCATCAGATTTTAATGCCATACTGTAAAACCACCCGCAATTAATGGCAATCACATCGCTCAAATTATTTGTCTGTACAGGGATAGCGCTTTTGCTGGTGGTTCCGTTTCCCAATTGGCCGAAATCGTTGCGTCCCCATGCCCAGACGGCGCCATCTGGTTTCAGTGCAAGACAGTGAAATCCTCCGGCTGATACCTGAGGATTCACTGATGCGGATGTGATATCGCAGGCAGTTAATAATAATGAAAATACAACCGCTATGAATAGAAAAATACTTATCTTGATCCGGACAAGGCCAAAAGATATGTTTCTCATAACCTCGCTGCCTCCTTTCTGTTGTTAAGATGCTGGTTTATTGGTAACACTTTGGTTTTTCGAAAAATAGCCCCGTAGGGGTGAAATGTTTGTAGAAAAATTTAACATACAAAACCTTGGCTCCATAGGAGGGCATGTGAAACACAGAAACAACATGCCGCTCCTATGGAGCTTTATTGTGGCATAATGGTTTGCCTATAAACATATCGCTCCTGACGGAGCTTTTCACGGTATTTTTTCAAAAATTAAACTGTTACGTTTGTTGTTTGACCGTTTCTTTATAAAAATAAAACTACATTATTGAAAATGACCGATTGGTTAAAAATACTTTTTAAAAAGAACCTTAAAACAAAAAAAGCCTTACGGCAAAGATATGCATGTAAAACATCTTCGGCAGTAAGGCTGTCTTGTATTTATAGTGTCCATGGACAGTTTCAGTGTCTGTCATTTATACCGGCCACTAACACTAATTACGAATACTGTTACATGACCCTTTACTTTGCGCCCCCTAATTGCTCAGGATTTGCCTTTATCGTGATGTATTCTGTGGTGCTATTTTATTAAAATTAAAAATATAGATACCCGAATGAAGACAAAAAATAGTTTAAGTAATTGTTGCACAAATTAATCATTGATCTATCAGCAAAAAGTTTTAAAAAACCGAAATGGTAATATCAGAGAAAAATTAGGTTTTATATAAAAAAGATGGGCATTAGTTGCCAGTGTATCTATTCATTTGCCAAAAATCAATATAATATGACGGAAGTTCACCCCAATCGTTTCGTGAAAAAAAAGATTGGTAATTAAGTAGTGGCTGACTATAATAAATCTCATGAATTTCGCTGTTTTTTATTCCCGATATAAACTCTTGATCTTCACCTTTACCATAGAGGGTGTAGTATTGATAGGGGCTTTATTTCTAGCAAGGCTTTTCGGAATTAAAATATTTCCGTTGACTACGAATATTTTCCGTGATGTCCTCATAGGTACTTTTTGGGCATTGTTGCCTTTGGTTTTCTTTGTTTTTCTCGTTTCAAAAAAAACGGATGATATTCCCATAATGGGTTCACTGAGAAAGACTATAATAACAGACATAAAAGGTTTATTTTCTACAACTACGTTAATAGAGATATGTTTGATTTCTATCCTCGCTGGTTTTGCCGAGGAATTGTTGTTTCGGGGCGTAATTCAGGTTAAATTAGGGATACTTGCAGCAAGTATACTTTTTGGATTTTTGCACTTTCTAACTCCTGCCTATGGTATTATTGCCATAATTATGGGACTCTATATAGGAATATTATCCCATATATACCAAAGTGTTTTTATACCGATGCAGTTGCATTGTATCTATGACTTTGGAGCGTTGGTTTATCTGAAGTATTTTGTAAAAACGTAGGATAAATATTCAAACAGAATATAAAATTTTCGAATTTTAAAAGGAGTACTGACTATGAAGACTAGCTTCCATTTGAAAAGATTATTTGTTATTGCCTTCACATTATATTTATTTCAAATGGTTGCTTTTGGGGAAACTTCTCCATTTACGTTAAAAGTGAATCCATTGAAGGAACGTATTCCTGCCGGTGACCTTATACCAGTTGCGGTAACCTTCACAATCGCCCCCAACCACCGAGTCTATAAGGATCAAGTCAAGGTAGAAAGTGCGGATCCTTCGCGATTTACTGTTACTTCTACAGAGCTTCCGGCAGGAAAGGTAAAATACGATCCATTTCTGGAGAAAGAGGCGGAAGATTACGAAGGGCAGGTGGAGGTAAAGTTGTTTGTTCAGGTCTCAAAGGACGTTTCCGCAGGCCCCCATAATATAAAGCTCAAGGTGCACTATCAGGGGTGTTCGGATAAAATCTGCTTTATCCCCAAGATGGAGGAATTTCTCATACCAGTTCAGGTTGAATCTGCCGATTGGAGTATGACCGTATCGCAACTGGAAGAAAAGACGCTTCAACCAGTATCAAGACCTGAGAAAAAAGTCGAGGCTGGTGGTTTTCAAAAAACGCTTGAAAGCCGCGGCATATTTGTATCACTGATCCTTGTCTTCCTGGCAGGAGTAGGTTTAAGTTTTACTCCGTGCGTGTATCCCATGATACCTATCACCGTGGCAGTAATTGGTGGTCAAGCGGCTGGTGATCAGACCAC
>JAUPKS010000159.1 GCA_030837315.1 Planctomycetota bacterium | reverse complement strand
TATTTCTGCAACTCGGGGCCTAATTTCAGGTTTTTTGCATAGCTCTTCCCTTTGATGGTTGTATTCCACAGATACTGAGGCCCATGTCCTGGATGCCCTTCCTTTGAACAACAGCAATTCGTTTTTCCGCATTTACGATAGTTTACTGAAATTATCCCGCGTCTGAAATCCCCAGTTTTTGAAAGCTCTTCATACAGAGATTCTCTCTTATTTTCCAAATCTTCAATCTTTTGCATACGTCCCCCCCCTATAATCTGAATGTTGTATAAGCATTCAGATTATAGCGTAAATAAGGAACTTTGTCAACTCTACCTATATTTTTGTTGCAGACCCAAGGGTAAAGTAATGTTTACACACTACAAGAATGGTCTATACGATGAGTTGTATCAGGGCTGGCATCGGTATGAGTATCAATCATTCAAGGGTAGCCATAAGTTGGCAGATGAATCAAAGCCAAAGACTGTGGAAATCCTGTATTGTAACTTTAAACCTGTTAGACAACGGAGCTTATTCAACATGGGTGAGTTTGCAAGGTACAAGGAATCAAAGACCAGCGGGGAAGACCATTTATTCTATGGTGGAGAAATCAGCCATCAGGCAGGAGTAAAATTTAGTAATCATTTTATAAAGCTGTTTCAAAAAATAGGCATACCTGGTATTTCCTTCCACTGCTTGAGACATACAAACGCTACCAGGCTTACAGAGGTAATCCAGGATGTTTCAGTTACTTCAAAATACTTGGTCATGCAAATTTGAATACTACTACGACCTATGTTCATAGGGGTTTGGACGCACAGAAAGAAGCCGTTGAAAAATTCGCTAATCATGTTTTGGCCTGAAAAGGGTACGACTCAGGTACGACTTACAAAACAGCACAGAGCTAACCACAAGGCATAAGTATTTGAGAAATATAATCTTATTTCCCAATACAAAACTCAGAAAATATTTTATCTAAAATATCTTCTGTGGTAACCTCCCCTACAACCTCGCCAAGGGTATCTACTGCCGTACGCAAGTCTAATGCTATGAATTCATAGCTTTCGTTGTTTCTTGCCAGTTCCATGGCTTGCTGTACGGACTGAAGGAGCCGATGAAATGCGTCTTTTTGTCGCACATTCAGTACAGGAACAACCGTTGACGCGTTTATCTTGCCCTCCCGGACTGTCTCTGCCAGCATTCTTTTCAGTCTTTCCAATCCCTCGCCAGTCAGCGCAGATGTATGCACCAGCGGGTATTTATTAAGCTCTGTCGGTAAATCTGACAGAGAACGCTCTTTTTGGAGATCAGACTTGTTGATGATGACGATTATGTTGTCAGTCAGATCGTCCCGTTTCATTTGTATGAATTGTTCGCTCAAATCAGCGCTGCCATCAAAGACAAGCAATATCACCTGTGCCCTCTTCGCGGCAGATTGCGCCTTTTCCATTGCCCTTGCTATAACAGCGCCTTGTGTATCATCCACCCCTGCCATATCCATCAATTTAAAACGAATTCCCCCCGTTTCCAGGATGTCGGTAACAATATCCCGTGTTGTTCCTGGTACCCTGCTAACAAGAGACCTTTTCTTTCCCAGGAGGGCATTAATCAGGCTCGATTTCCCGACATTAGGCTTACCATACAAAACGGTGTCAATTCCTTCCGGAGAAATCTTGCCGGTTTCCGATTGACTTATAAGATGAGAAGTGTTTGTCTTTATTGCCTCCAGCCGACGCATAATTTCTGTCGTGGATATCAGTTCAATATCCTGGTCAGAAAAATCAATGGCTGCCTCTATTTGTGCGCATAGGGAGACTGCTTCGTCTTGTATGCGCCTGGTCTGCAGCGAAACGTCCCCTGTTAGTTGCTCAACCGCCGCCTTTAGTTCAAGGTCTGTCTGTGCGCGGATGATGCGCATGGTAGCCTCGGCTTGCGTGAGGTCTATTCGTCCGTGCAAAAAGGCACGTTTTGTAAATTCGCCCGGCTGTGAAAGTCGA
Organism: Planctomycetota bacterium; assembly: GCA_030837315.1. Taxonomy (GTDB): domain Bacteria; phylum Planctomycetota; class Brocadiia; order Brocadiales; family Brocadiaceae; genus Brocadia. Next base: position 13,727 of record JAUPKS010000159.1, on the reverse strand, counting down.
ATGTTTTTTCCCATTTTGATTTCCCGTGATAAAATGACGTCTAAAACCATTTCTACTAACGGTGGGGAGCCAATGGTGTGGATTTCCACCACGTCCTCTTTTGTGTAAGAACAGGGTTTTTTCATAATATACAAAAGCACGGGAATATTGACACATTCCCGGGGGGAATGAATGTGTCCCTTTGCGGCGTTGTACGTAAGAACAACCTCTAAATCGATATTCGTGGCTGGAATAAAAAGGCTTTTAACACATGGGATGGCTTCAGTACCGCTAATCCTGATGATCGCATCAAGTGACTTTCCCGCCGGCGTGGAAATTGCGACGATAGTATCCTGAATTCCGGGGTACATAATAAGGGGGTTGTTAGTTTTTTATCTTCTTGATAGTTTTTCGGATTATTATACCTTCTATGATGCTGAATAGGGTGCTCGTTGTCCAGTAAACCGTAAGCCCTGAGGGCATATGATATAATATGAAGGCAAACATGATAGGCATAAACGACATCATCTTTTGCTGCATCTGTGCCTGTGGATCTGCGGCGGGGGCTTTGGGTGTAACCTTCATTTGTGCAAAGGAAGCGACTGTCATGATTAATGGTAAGATATTGAGGGCGTTTCCGAGAAAGGGAATGCTAAAGGGAAGCAATAACAAGGTGTCCGGTCTTGAAAGATCGTTGATCCAAAACATGAAGGGTGCCTGCCTCATCTCAAAAGACAGCTGCAAGGTGCGGAAGAGCGCAAAAAACACAGGGAGTTGCAATACCATAGGCAAACAACCGCTCATGGGATTGGCCCCGTACTTTTTGAATAGCAGCATCTGCTCCTTTCCCATTCTTTGTTTATCATGCTTATACTTTTCCTTGAGTTGATTAATCATTGGCTGCAGTTGCTGCATTCTAAACATAGATACCTGGCTTTTCCTGGTGAGAGGGAAAAGGATTGCCTTGATAATTATGGTCAGCAGGATAATAGAGATACCATAGTTGGGAATTACCCGATAGACGGCATTTAGAAAGGTCAAAAGTACCTTGCTAATCGATGCAAACCAGCCGTAGCTGAGAAGTGTGTCTAGTGTTTCGTATTGTTCTAAGATCTGTTCTTTTTTCGGCCCTGCGAAATAGATATAGCTATGATTAACCGTCTCATGCGGTGGAATCCGGAACTTGTTTGTTTGTACCGTAACCATAAAGTCGCCCTGTTCTGCCTTTTCATTGGTGAGCATCCCCTGGGCATCAAATGCCTGGGCATTCATAGATGCTATCAAATCGTTGGATGAGGGTTTCAGGATTGTGGAAAAATATTTGTTCGTCGATCCTGCCCAAATAATGCCTACAGATTCATTCCTGGAAGGGAATTCCTTGGGCGCAGTTCTCAATAATTTCGTCCTTTTGCTCCCCAGGGCTAAGCCTGTTACGGCTGCCATGTCAGCAGAAGGTTCGCCTTCGCGGGTAATCATAGAGGACGCAACGATACTATACAACGCTGAGACTTCGTCGTTCGTATCGTTTTTCAGGGCGATATCCATGTTTATGTTGTATTTATCAGGTGGTAAGGATATTGTTTTGATCAGACTAATTCCATCTTCCACCCTGGTAGTAAATACGACCTTGCTTCCGGTTTGTTCAAGAATAGTATACCGCTGTCCCTGAAAGTTTGTTTTTTGAAGGATAGTGTCTATAGCCAGAGGACGATATTGCGTAGGAACATCATTCTTCAGTAAATCCAGCGTGTTCTTTGTTTCTGTATCTTTGAATTCTTTAAGCTGAATAGATCTGAGCGCTGCCCCTTCATTTGTCCATGCGATTTTCACGAGTTCGTTTTCAATAACGACTTCTTGGAGTGGAATATCCATTTGTGGCTGCATAACAGGTTGGGTCGGCTGAGCCGGCAAAGGAACGTGTGCTCCGGCACCCTTTCTTTCCTGTGGTTTTTCTGAAACAACCGTTTCTTGTGCTACTTCGGTAATTTTATCCTTTTTAGGAGAGAGCAGGGGTAATATAAAGGGATAATACAGCAGCATGATCACCCCGCAAGCAATCATAGCGATAAGTGCCTTTCTATCCATCAATTTCTTTTTGGTTCCTCCGGTAATTCAGCCTCATCAATAAGCATAACAGGAATATCATCTCGTATGGGATATTGCCGTCCACACTTTGTACACACAATCCTATCGCCTTCCAACCGGACATCTGTCTTACAAAGTGGGCAGGCGAGAATATCTAATAAATCCTTTGCAATCATATCTTTGGTAAAATCTAAAAACCGCGTTATACAACTTCAGGGTTACACACCTGGCAAAATTACTGCAAGGTTAAAATGCTAACAAACTAAATCATGAATTTCAAATTAAAACTAAGATTCATGATGAAACCGTGATTCTTTCGATAATTTCACTGCTATCTAGCAATTTGCCGCATGGGAATACAGGCATATCTGGATATCCGCATAGTTTTCGGGTTGCTCAATCTTTATCCTGTTGAGGCGAACCAGCTCCAGCAAGGCAAGGAAAAATCCAATAATCCGTCTCCTTTCCTTTGTTCCCACAAAAAGGTTTGTAAAAGATACCGAAGTATGGAGGTGCAGCCTTTCTAAAACCTCATTCATATATTCCTGTATTGGCGTATCATCGTAAGTTACTTTGGCAGATACGTCAAACAATGTTTGCTTCATGAGTTGGGAAAATCTTTGCAAAAGGTCCCACACGCTTATCCCCTCAAGCGGCAACTCCTCGTCTTCCTTATCAGGTGTTTCGATGAAAAACTCCTTGTTTATTCGGGCGCACTTTTTTTCCCACTCGGCAGCCCGTGCGGATAAAATAAACGTACTTTCCTTGTACCGCTTATATTCCAGCAGTTGTTTCACCAGAGAGGTCCGCGGGTCTTCCACCGCCTCTTCGTCATCCCTGGACTCTGTACGGGGAAGAAGCATATACGACTTAATATACATAAGCGTAGCAGCCATCACCAAAAAATCCCCTACAATATTCATGTCCAGGGATTGCAGTGCCTCCACGTATTGTAAGTACTGGTCTGCAATACGGGCGATGGGAATATCGTAGACATTAACTTCTTCCCTGCGGATCAAATACAGGAGCAAATCAAGTGGTCCGTTATACATATCCAGGTCTACTTTGTATTCGTTTGTCATTTCTTTTGCAATGGAGAAAAGAAGATTAGGAAGGCTAATTTCCACTAATTATAAACCCGTGAACAACCTAAGAAAATATTGTATTGGTGGTCCGAGTATCATGCTTAAAATTGAGATGTTTCCATAATTTCCCATGATGACTAACCCCAGCAGGATAAATGGGCTGTAGCGCTCGATCTCTTTATATTTCTGCGCCATTGGATAGGGCAATAAACCCTCCAGGATATGGGAACCGTCTAAAGGAAATAAAGGTATCATATTAAAAAATGCCAGCGAGAGATTCATCATAATCCCCAATATGAGCAAATTATATAAAATGGTGGATACGTTCATCGGTATGAACGGCGCTTTACGCAGGAGTTGAAAGATTACACCGAACAAGAGTGCGGAAACAAAATTGGCGGCGGGACCTGCAAAAGAAACAATCACGTTATCCCTGCGGGGATTCCTGAAATTAGAAGGATTTATGGGAACAGGCTTGCCCCACCCAAAATGGGCAAAGACAAAACATAAAGCCCCAAGAATATCAATGTGAGCAAGTGGATTTAGCGTCAACCGTCCCTGCAATCGAGCCGTGGGGTCGCCAAACTTGTTGGCAGTCCAGCCATGGAAATACTCATGAATGGTTAGCGCATACAGAATCGTGGGAATCGATATAAGTAGATTATTGAAGTTCACAGATATACACGTTCTCCCTTAGTTTAAGCCGCAAGCAAGAGCATCGTAACACAATGGGAATGTATTGTCAAGTTCAGAACACTGAATTGATTTTTTATTCCTCACGAAGCCGTTCTTTTCTCTTGAATGTTAACGGAATGACCACTATAATTAATCCAGCTGCGTATGGAAATTCATCATTTTCATTTCAACGATGCATAACGTGTGGGATGCAAAACAACCTGATGAGAGAAGAACCTTTATCTGATATTGACTTTGCAAAGGATGTGCTGTTTCTTGAATCGGAGGCGATAAAAAATCTGATCAACCGCCTCGACCATGATTTTCAAAAGGCAGTTGATTTAATTTTTACCTGCAAAGGCCGGGTAGTAGTTACGGGTATTGGAAAGGCAGGAATTGTTGGCCAAAAGATCTCGGCAACACTGGCCAGCACGGGAACCCCTTCATACTGGATTCATTCGTCAGAGGCGAGGCATGGCGACCTTGGACGCATCGTTGCGGATGACATAGTTTTAGCGCTTTCTAACAGCGGAGAAACAGAGGTTGTTACCCTCTTGCCTTTTGTGAAACAGATTGGGGCAAAGGTGATTGCTGTTACAGGAAACAACAAATCTTCTCTGGCCAGGCACAGTGACGTTGTGCTTAACATCGGAAAGATTGAAGAGCCGTGTCATTTAGGCCTTGCCCCATCGGCAAGCTCAACAGTTATGCTTGCTCTTGGTGACGCCTTAGCCCTGACGATATTTAAAAAGCGGGATCTGGGTAAAGAAGATTATGCCTTCTACCACCCCGGCGGTGAACTTGGCAGAAAATTGCTTACCGTAGAAATGGTCATGCGCAAGAACGAAGAGAACCCCATTGCCGGTGAAGATGTGCCTTTGTTAGACGTCCTTACGATTATGACAGAAACAGCGGGTAAACCAGGTGCGGTGAGTATTGTTGATAAAGAGAATAAACTCGTAGGGTTTTTTACTGATGGCGACCTGAGAAGACATTTGCAAAACGGCATATCAGTTTTGCATTGCAGCGTGAAAGAGGTTATGACGCAGTCACCCAAAGTTATCCATGCCCACTGTTTAGTTGCCGAGGCATACAAGATACTAAAGGACCACAAAATCGATCAAATTCCCGTAGTTGACGATTCCAACAAACCCATCGGGATCATAGATGTGCAGGATTTGCTGGAGGTTGGATTTTGAATTCGTGAAAAATATAAAATTCGTTATTGTTGATGTTGATGGCGTTTTAACGGACGGCACTATTTATATTGATTCCCAAGGGTGTGAAACAAAGGCATTCAGCGTGTTAGACGGTACCGGCATCTCGTACCTCCATCGTGTTAGTATTAAAACCGCCATTATCAGCGGAAGAAACTGCAATGCTGTAACCCATCGGGCAAAAGAATTGGGTATCGAGGATGTTTACCAGGGGATCAAAAACAAATTAGATGCTTACAATCAGTTACTGGAAAAATACGCACTCCGGGACGAAGAGATATGTTATATTGGCGATGACCTGATAGACCTCCCCATACTTTACCGCGTGGGATTTTCCGTTGCTGTCGCCAATGCCTCACCAATCGTTAAGCGCCAATCTGACTATGTTACAAAAGCAAGAGGTGGATATGGTGCCGTAAGAGAGGTTGCAGAAAAGATACTCAGATTTCAGGATAAATGGCACCTCATCATGGAACGATACCAAAAACCTCCTGAAAAGGAAGGGAGATAAAAAATCATGAGTTATAGAAATTCAGAAGGCCTTCAGCATACCATATAAGGCCTTTACCAGAAATGGAGAAGTATTACGTTGCAGAGTGCCTTGAGGTTACTGCTATCTCTTACACAGGGGAAGACCCGGGACGAAACAATTGCGAATCTTAAAGAAGGTGTAGCGCTCCATGTTAGAAGATGAAGGTTTATCTGAATTTGGTCTGGCTCCGAATCCAACTTTACTAGTAACTATGGAATTGGAACCTATAGTTTAAACAAATGAAAGGTGTTTTTGTTTTTATATCATTATGACTATACGAAGATACATCCTCATTGGCATTCCTGCAGCCTGTATAATCTCCATCGTCGTATCACTGGTTATGTCGAAACCAAAAAGAGAGATAGGGAGCCAAAAGGAAAAATCCTCTCCATCGAAGCAGGTACGTAATGAAAATAGCCGTGGCACGGATACGGCAACACAAACGGTGCAGGGTTTAACCATGCCGAATTACGACGCTCAGGGGAAAGAGGTTGCGGTTATGCGTGGCGCGGAGACATTCTTGCTGAATGATAATGTCTACAAAATCGTTGCCCCGGAAATCGAAGTATTGGAATCTGTAGATTCTAAGAGGGGAACACAATCTGTTTTAATTACATCCGAGAATGGTGAGATGAATACGACATCTTCCGAAGGCTATCTCTCTAACAATGTAGTCGTTCATCTCGATCCGGAAACCCAGCTTAACACGGACTACCTGAGGTATTTACCAGAAAAAAAGTTTGTGGATACGGACAATTCCGTTACCATCAATGGGAAGGGCGTAAAGATTGTGGGACAAGGGTGCGAGATAGACCTTATCAACAAGAAGATGTGGATCAAAAAAGACGCTGAGATGGAGATGGACGGCGTCAAGAACGACCTCTTCTTCCTGTCCGCGGACAGAACTGCACAAAATTCTGCAGAAAATGCCGTTTTGCCAGGGGAAACCCCTACGAAAGAAGCATTGCTCGAAAAAACCTTTATCCGATCGAATGGACAGCTTGTATTCGACAGGCAACCCGATGCAAATATTATGACCTTTAACGACAATGTTGAGATTAAGAAGGGCAGTTCGACCGTTTTTTCTGATAAACTAGTCGTTTTTTTTGATCCTCAGACGAAACAAACAAAGCAGGCCATTGCCAGTGGAAATGTGCTCGCATCACAAGGAACAAAAATTGCCAAGGGAGGGTTTCTGACCTGGGATGTTAACACCCAGAGTGCAATTTTGGAAGATATTCAAAAGGCGGAATTTGTCAAAGATGATCTCAGTATTGATGCGCTAAAGATGATTTTTTACAAAGACACCGGCAAAATAGATGTGCCGAGTTCCGGCAGTTTACGAGTAAGACACAAGGGAAAGACAGACAAAAAAAAGACATTGGCTAATGCAGACGAAACCGATAACAACATTAGTGTAAAGTGGGAAGGAAAAATGAATTTCCTGGATGACACGCGGGAGGCTACTTTTGAAAAAAATATCGAAGTCCGAAGGGAAAATTCCACCCTCCTGTGCGATAATCTGAATGTAACGTTCGACGGACGCGATTTTAATATGCAGACTTTAAATGCCACAGAAAAAATCCATATCATAGACAGAAGAGACAGCTTATTCAGCGAGGCTGTGGGCGATCGGGCCACATGGGATGCAAAAAACAAGGTTACCGTTTTACGAGGGCAACCCTTTGCTTTGCTGAGAGAGGGGAATAAAAGACAAATCCTCTCACCCAGGGTTTTATTTTATGAAGACGAAAAAATTGTCCTGTGTGAAGGCAAGGGAAGTTTGTATGAAAAAGGGGATAAAAAATTTCCCGATCAAGGTACAGAAGAAACCGATGTAAAGGTCAATTGGTCTAAAAAAATGATTTACAATGACACACTAAAAAAGGTGAGTTTTTTTGAAGAGGCACAGGCTGCGCGGGGTGGGCAAAAACTGAACGGTGACCAGATTGATGCCTATCTGGACAACAACCAGAGCATACATAAAATTATCGGCGCGGGCAATGTTTATTTTTATAGTAAAGGCTTGGATAACAGTGAGGGATTTGGATCACTTCTCACCTGGGATTTGTTGAAAAATATAGCAATATTGACCGGCAATCCAAAGGCGGAATTGCGAAAAGAAGGCTCACGGACTTTTTCAGACACGGTCTATTTTGATATGGCAGAAAATCGGGTTAGATGGGAAGGCCGGCCACACTGGCAGATCACCAGTAAAGAAGCAACTGACCCGGGTAAATGAAGACATGCGTTATATCCTGATCACTATTTTATTCTTAGTAATCCTTTCGCCTCTGGTTGTTTTTGCAGAGGACACAAATCGGGTTGAAATCTTTGCACATCATGGCGTGCTGGAAGATGTCCCGGAAAATACCTTCGCCGCATTAAAGCGGGTTGCCGAGTTAGGTATCGACGGGATTGAAATTGACATTCAACAAACGCAGGACAATCAGTTGGTATTGATGTGCGATGAAACGATCGATAGAACGACCGATGGGAAAGGACGTGTTGGCCAATTATTATATGCCGAGATACAGCAATATGATGCTGGTTCATGGCGTGGCTCTGAGTTTCAGAAAGAGCGAGTCCCGCTTTTTTCCGAGGTGCTGAAATTTTGCAAAATGAACAACCTGAAACTGATTTTGAATGTCAAACAGGCTTGTTTGGAAAAGCAGGTATTGGATATCGTCAAGAAATATGAAATGTCTTCGCAGGTATATTTGTGGGGGACGTTGAGAAATTCAAATACGGATGATGCAGAATCCTACGGGAAGGAACTCGTTTTTCTATCCCCGGAAGAGATGACAAAAGAGAAAGTTCATAGCATACACGAGGAAAAGAAAAATGCACTGTCGGTCATGCTTGAAAGCGATAAAAGGAAGGCCATAAAGGATCGCATCAGGATGGGAGTAGATGTTGTCCTGGTCGATTATCCCTGCGTTGTCATGGATGCCTTGAATATCAAAAGTCAGGTAAGTGACAGGAAGAGGCAAGAAAACAGAGAAATGGATAGTCAGCGGCACGAGGCAAATGATAATGCCGCATACCTTCGGGAACAAGTGAAAACTTTGATAAAAACCATAGAGAATACTGACTATAATAAGGCAAGAACTGCCGCAATGGCGCTCATGGTATTGCCACGACGATACACGGCACCACCCCTCTTGAAGCTCCTCAGGGATAGCAATCCGCTCGTAAAACAAAACGCAGTTTGGGCGCTCGGATTTTGCGGTGATGATAGCATGGCAGCAACCATAAAATCCCTTCTGAAAGATAGAAACACTGAGGTACGGAGGGAGACGGTGCTTGCCTTGAAGAGGCTGAACGCTTCGCAATCAGCCCCAGCACTTATGGAGGCGCTCAAGACCGAAACCGAGCAGGGCGTTAAATATGACATTGCAAGGACATTAGGCACATTTGGAGACCGGGGTGCTGTTTTCGCGCTAATGAATGTGCTCACGAAAGAAAAAAGCTGGTATGTCAAGAGCGGCTGCGTGGAGGCGCTGGGTAACATCGGTGGCGATATGGCTATGAATGCCCTTGCCAAAATCCTGGTTACTGATGCCGGAGAAGATGCCGGATGGGCGCGTACAAAAGCCGCGTGGGCGCTTACTGCAATTGGCCCGAAATCCATTCCCCTGCTGGTCCGCGCCTTGAATGACAAAGAGGAAGGAACAAGGCGCAGGGCGGGGTGGGCGCTGGTAAAGCTCGGAGCTCCCGCAGTAAAGGCATTGATCAGTTCGTTGCGTGAAATTAATACCTATACGAGAGAACGCGCTGCCCAAACCCTTGGGTGGATTGGTAATGAAAGCGCTGTTACTTCACTTATATGGGCGCTGAAGGATAAAGAACCCGCTGTGGTGAGTTCTGCGGCTTGGGCATTGGGGAGAATTGGTAGTCCCAAAGCACTTGCTGCACTCCAGGAACTGGTTAACAACGAAAATGTCGATGTCAGAGAAAATGCGGCTGAGGCCATCGAAAGAATTATGTCAAATAAAGAAAAAATGGCCTATTATACAGAGACTAGACAAAAACCATAAAACATGGTTGATTAATGCATAAATTTTCAATATTATAGATACTCTGATTTTGTTCTTTAGTAAGTTTTTGTTCATTAAAAAAACCGCTAAATCCGAAATTCAAAACAATTTCAAAATTATAAATTCAAATGTTCCAAACCTTGATTCCAATTTCTATCATTTGATATTAGAATTTGTTTCGGATTTTGATGTTTGGATTTCGAATTTGTCAAAAAAATGATGGTTTGTCATTGTGTAACTTTTTGGCAAAATTGGATTTTTCAGCCATGAACTTTTAGCCCTGTTAAGAAAGGTTTTATTTTCATGAAATGCAGCATGGTATATCTTGTGGGTGCGGGTCCGGGGGACCCAGGACTTATCACCGTTAAAGGCTTGGAATGTATTAAAAAAGCCGATGTACTCATTTACGATTATCTGGTAAATGTCGACCTCCTCAAAGTCGCCAAGCCAAATGCGGAATTTATCTATGTCGGCAAACAAGGGGGCGCGCATACGCTCGAACAGGAAGAGATTAACGACCTGATTGTGAAAAAGGCGATGGAAGATAAAATCGTAACCCGGCTAAAGGGGGGCGATCCGTATGTCTTTGGTCGTGGCGGGGAAGAGGCATTGGTGCTCCGTGAAAATCATGTGCCTTTTGAGGTAGTACCCGGCATTACCGCAGCCATTGCAAGCCCGAATTATGCCGGTATTCCTGTTACGCATCGTGACTTTACCTCTACCTTTGGACTGATTACCGGACACGAAGACCCCACAAAAGATACAAGCTCGATTGATTGGGCAAAGATCAGTACCGGAATTGGCACCCTTGCATTTTATATGGGAATCAAGAATCTCCCTCACATTACCGAGCAGCTCATGAAACACGGTCGTTCCAAAGATACCCCCGTGGCAGTGATCCGGTGGGGGACCACGCCGCAACAAAAAACGGTGATCGGGACGCTGGATACGATTGTACAAAAGGCCAAAGATATAAAACCGCCGGCGATCACTATTGTCGGTGAAGTGGTAAAACTCCGGGATCAACTCAACTGGTTTGAGACCAAACCATTATTTGGGAAGACGATCGTCGTAACACGTTCGAGGGAGCAAGCCAGTGAGTTTGCAGATCAATTATGCGAACATGGTGCGCAGGTCATTGAATTTCCCACCATTGAGATTGCAAAACCCGAGACCATTCAACCCCTTGATGAAGCCATAAACAACATCCAGTCTTATAATTGGCTCGTCTTTACCAGCATTAACGGCGTGGATGCCTTCTTTCAACGCCTGCTCGAGCTGGGAAGGGATATCCGGGACCTGAGAGGCATCAAGGTCTGCGCCATTGGCCCCGCAACGGAGGAAGGCATTAAAAAGTATTACATAAAAGTCGATTGCAGGCCACCTAAGTTTGTCGCAGAGTCTGTGGTAGAGGAATTAAAGAGAGTTACCGCCATAAAGAATGAAAAATTCTTGTTGCCAAGGGCGGATATTGCCCGAAGTTTTTTGCCTGAGGAGCTTCAAAAATTGGGGGGAAAGGTGACCGATTTGGTGGCCTATAAGACCATTATGGGGCATCCCAGGAACATCAATCTTGTTGATAAAATCAAGGATGGCGATATCCATATTATTACATTCACCAGTTCTTCAACGGTAAGGAATTTTGCAGAAATTATTGGCGAGAAAAACATTGCGGCATTGAATGGACACGTCCAGTTTGCCAGCATCGGCCCCATTACCACGCAAACCGCAGAGGAGATGGGACTCCGTGTTACCATTAAGGCTAATGAATATACCATTCCCGGACTGGTAAGTGCCATCCTGGAAAGTACAACTTCTAAGAAAGAAAATCCTAAAGATTTTAAGCCATGTCTCTCGTAAACTTTCATGCCACTTAAGATGCCAAGTCACGAAAATACTTATTGTTTAGTGAGATGATTAGCTCCGTAGGAGCGGTCTGTTTATTCTCTCGGCGAATTTCGTGTGGCAAACCTGCCGTATACATAATGTCGCTTTATTTATGCAAGGTTACATAACAGCTAACTGCTGACCGCTGACTCCTGACAACAATCTCCTGCCGCCTGCTCCTCACGTGAAATGGTTCGTTTATTTCACTGTGACCCCCGACAACTGCATCCGTAAATTTTCCCTTGACCTTGTGCTGCAAAAGGAGTATTTTTGGGCAGTTTTAATGCGTACATATCTTGTTTCCGAACCTGAAAGGATAATCATACTTTGTGCAATAATTAAAGAAACTAAACATAACCGAAAGAGAAGATAATTTCGTATGCCGATTGAAAATATTTTATTATGGGTTGCGGTATTGATATTCGTGAGCGTCGTTTCAAGCAAGCTTTCTGATAAGTTTGGAATCCCTATCTTGTTGCTATTTTTGACAATCGGGATGCTTGCCGGTTCAGAAGGAATAGGCGGTATTTATTTTGATGATGCGAAGTTAGCCAAGTCCATTGGCGTTGTGGCCCTCATCTTTATTATTTTTTCCGGAGGGCTTGATACTAACTGGAAAGACACCGAATCAGTTATTTTGCCGGGAGCCATTCTTTCGACGGCAGGGGTTTTAATGACCGCAATCTTTACAGGGTTCTTTGCCGTCCATATCCTAAAATTTTCTCTTTTGGAAGGAATGCTGCTTGGTTCCATAGTTTCTTCAACTGATGCCGCTGCTGTATTCAGCGTTTTAAGGTCTAAACGAATAAGCCTGAAGCAGCCTTTGAAGCCGCTGCTTGAGTTTGAGTCTGGCAGTAATGACCCGATGGCTATTTTTTTGACTGTCGGATTTATCAGTATCCTGACGACGGAAAATATGGGTATTGCTGCCTTGATTCCCAGATTTATGCTGGATATGAGTGTGGGAGCGCTCGTAGGTTATCTCATGGCGAAATTTATTGTATTCTTCATCAGCCGTCTGAAGCTGGGATACGAAGGACTTTATCCGGTAATAATGATTTCGCTCGTGCTGCTGACGTACGTAATTGCGGTTTTTCTGAAAGGTAACGGAATCCTTGCGGTATATCTTGCCGGTTTGATGCTGGGAAAGGCAAAGTTCTCAAATAAAAAGATGATCATGAGATTTCACGAAGGTTTGGCTTGGCTTGCGCAAATTGTAATGTTTATAACATTGGGCTTGCTTGTTTTTCCTTCTCATATTGTTCCATTAATAGAGGCAGGGTTTTTGCTAACGTTTCTTCTTATGGTGGTTGCTCGCCCTGTTAGCGTATTGTTATGTCTATTGCCGTTTAACATAAATATACGAAAAAAAGTTATGGTTGCCTGGGTTGGTCTTCGGGGATCGGTTCCGATTATCCTGGCGACATTTCCTTTTATGGCAGGCATCCCGCAGGCGGATACTATTTTTAATATCGTATTTTTTGTCGTTATTGCGTCAGTTTTTATCCAGGGAACGTCTATTCCGATCATTTCCAGAATATTGAAGCTGGACGCTCCCTTGGCTGACAAGATGAATTATCCCATTGAATTCGAAAAGACAGCGGCTTTCGATGCCGAAATGATAGATGTTATTGTTCCATTTGACTCAGAAGTGGTGGGTAAGAGGATTAGCGATTTAGACATTCCTGAGAAATGTCTTATTTTACTTATTTGTCGAAAAGGTAAATTTGTTATACCATCAGGATCTATAGTTATAGAAAGTGGTGATGTTTTGCAGGTCCTGGCAAATACGGCTGATTTTTTGGTTTTTCAGCAAACGCTGGCGCGTCTTAAAAAAGAAGGGTAATAAATTACCAGAGGGTTCAATGGGATCATAATCTTGGCACGAAATTCAAACCAACTGTAGTGGCTAGGCGCGCCTTGCCACTACACGGGTGTCAAAAAGTTGCCGAAGGCCTGACTTGTTCTGCTTAACATTTAAAGAGGTAAAATGATTCAAAAGGTAAAAAACAGAATATATGAGATTTTACATGGAGTACCAACTGAAGATGCACATGTCCGGGTATTCCATGTTTTCATTATAACTTTGATTTTTCTTAACGTTTTTGCTGTCATTTTGGAAACCGTAGAAAGCCTTTCCTCCCGATACATAATTTTTTTCAAGGCATTTGAAGTATTTTCAGTATTCATATTTACTATCGAATACCTTTTACTACTATGGACATGT
>JAUPKS010000158.1 GCA_030837315.1 Planctomycetota bacterium | reverse complement strand
GTCAAGGCGTTGAGATACATCCCATGCAAAACGTCCGCCGCCATAATAACTCCCCCTTCTGTTATCCAGGGTATTGAAATTTTGCAACACGTCTTCTCTGCCTCCTAATAACGCGACATCAAACATGTCAAATATTCTATAATTCACACCAGTTCCAAACTGTGCTGTTTCATGGCGGTTTTCTGAATAGGTAGATAATTCTCCATCAAAATATGAGGCTATCCCATTCTCGAAATACTTATTCATATTTAAGGTAAGATGTTCAGCTATTGAGCCACCGTGCTCCTTAAATTTAAAAACGGTATTTCCCAAACCCACCGAAAGATCCATTGCATCAGAAAGTCTTGCAGGCGCATATTCAGCATCTGTCCTGAACATGGCAATTTCAAAATTTCCAAAATCATCACCGCTACCTTTCTGGTGGATATACGATTGTTTCAGCCATACTGATTGTCTGCGCCTCCATTGTTCCGATTCTTCGGCATATAAAGCGCGATTATGTTCCGGCGCATAGACCAGTAATTTTTTGTAGGCATCTTCTGCCTTTGTACTCAGATTCAACTGGGAGTACATTTGACCCAAATCGAATAACATTTCAGCGTCTTCCGGATGTCGTTCGACCAGTTTGTTATAAAAAGAGATTGCCGTCCGTTTTCTCCCCAGCCAGTTGTTCCTCTTCGCCTCCCACTCCCAATATAATTCCGTATCTTCCGGATAATCATGACAAAGATTTTTGTAAGCCTCATTAGCCTCCCGTAAACTCAAAGCCCACCCATATACCCTGGCCACTTCGCGGCGTCGTTTAAAGTCAGACGGTCGTTCTCCAAGATACACATCGTACCACCTCAATGATTCGTCATATTCATGTCGCCAGGAATTCACTTGTGCCAGCCATCGGGTGGTTCTCACATCCTTTGGATCGTTCTTTTGAAGTACAGAGAATTGTTCGCTGGCTACATCATAATCATTGTGGGTAGCCAGCAGTTTGGCATATTGGTACCGAAGTCCCGTATCGAGGGGAAATTGTTTCACCGCCTGGCACAGCCAATCTTTTGTAAACTCATAGTTCTTGCCTTGCTTGCCCCTATCAAAGTATCCGACCCGTTCCATGACTGTTTGAAAAACAAGTTTATCGTCCTGCCGGTCTGAAAGATATGTCTTCATTATCCCATGCGCAACATCCTGATCCCCGGATTGAATATTTGCAATTACCATAATCGCTTTGACAGGAATCTTTTCTGAAATGTCACTTTGAAATAAGGACAACCCGGCATAAAGTGCCTGTTTGTTTCGCTTCAATTTAACCAAGACCTCAAAGTAGCGGGCTATTTCCTTCTCAGACACCGCAGGTAATTGAATCCCTTCAAATAGCCTGTTTGCTTCCTCCTCTTCGTTGAGATTCAAGTAACATTCCACCATCCCGAGTTTATATCCTGAATCTGCCCTGTTTTCATCCAGTTCCTTGTAAAGTGTTAAAGATTGCTGAAAATTACCGGCCTTAAATTCGGCCTTTGCTCGATGGGCAGATACTTCCGGATTTCGATGCATGGCTATCTCGTCTGCGATTTTCCAGGCGGATAGTGGTACATCGTCAAGAAGTTGTGGCCTGACCATTTCCGTTTCCGTTGAAACCGATGACAATGCCTTGCCTAAAACCTGAATTGACTCCTCACTCGCTTTTAATTGTCTTTGAGCATCATGAAATAAAACCGTAAGAATTACCAGTCCAAAATCTCTTGTGTCTGTCTTTGATAACAATTCAATTTCTTTTTCGGCCTTTTCATAAAGTCCCATGCGAATTTGGGAAAGAATACGCAGCGTTAAAACCTTCGCTGTATCCACCCGCTCCCCGGGAGATAGCTTTTGTAATATCGGGGATGATTTCTCAAGGAGCAATTCGTCTTTCTCTAAAGCGTAGTAGCATTCCAGCTCTATTATTTGTGGGCGTAATCCGATTTCCTTGTCCACTTCCAGGGTGTGGAGTATCGACAGCGCCTCTTCATATCGTCCAGCAAAAGCCAATATTTCTGCCTTTGTAATTTCAATAATAGACTTTGATTGCGAAGTAACGGGGAATTGATTCAGGATTTCAAATCCCTTGCCGGGCATTTCCCGGCAGGCGTAAATCATTGCTAATTTTGAGAGCAGGTGTACTTCCGGGACAGGTTTACTGACCGATACAATTTCTTCGAGTATCTTGGATGCCTCTGTTAGTTTTCTCCGGGAAAGGAATTTGTCAGCAATCGACAAGGCAGCGGCACGCCAGCTATCGGACTCTTTTTGAATTGTCTTCCATGTCCCGAGCGCCTTTTCTTCCTCTCCGACGGACAGATATGCATCGACCAAAAAAGAGCGGATATCATCCGTAATCTCTATGTTATCCCCTGCCTTTTGTATTGCATCTAACACCAGAGACCATTTCTTTGCCCAGGATAATACCGTTACGTATTGAGACCATATACTACGATTTTCAGGAAATTGATTAACCAGTTTCTGATATCTTTCTATCGCTCTATCATAATTACCCGACCATGCGTCAACGTCTGCTTCCAGCTGAAGCATCTTCAGATTGTTTTTTTCTTCGTCCGGAATTTTTGCCAGTGCTTCACGTGCTTCGGCATATTTTTTCAGACGTACCAAAAGGTTAATTTTCAGGGTCAAGGCTTCCAGATTTTGCGGATCATTACGTAAAATCTTTTCGCACAGTTCAAGGGCTTCTCCAAACCTCTCTAACCCGGCAAAGACACCGGCTATTTCCTGAGCAACCTTTGAATCATCCGTGTCGAACGATAATGTTTGCTTATAATAATCAACGGCCCGATCTTCATTCTTATTTTTAAACGCATTTCGAGCCGCATTCAGCATAAGTTTTTTGGTAAAACCATCCGTCCCTTCCTGCACACCCCCTATTTTCTGTATTAAAACGTCGTAATGAATTCCCGCCTTCTCATAGTATCCATGATCCTGTAAATAATCCGCAAATTCAAGCCGTGCATCCTTATCTTCAGGATTCTTTTTGAGGTAGGCATCGTATCGTTGAATGGCTTTATCGGCCCATCCTGCCTTCGCAGCGTTTCTGGCCGCCATTAAGAAGAGCAACAACTCGTCTTCTTTCTTTTCCTGTGCGTTGAGGGGTACTACGGGACCAAACAAGGTTGAAAGTCCCAGAACAACCACTACCAATAATATTTTCATTTTCCTACTTTATTGCTCCCTTCAGAATAGAACACAAGGAAATAACTTATTGAGAGAATCCATTGAAAAGGTTTTATGACTCGACCCAGAATGGGTCGGAACGCGTAACGCGGACGATTTATCGTTCGACTGAGCTCACGCCGAAGTCCCCTGCTAAAATGCCGACCCACAAGGGATGAGCGCTACAATTATTGCTAAAAATGCCAAACTAGAAAGTCCCCTCCTGGGAGGGGATTTAAGGGGTGGGTAAGCCGGTAATTCGTGAAATATTCACTGAGATTTCACGCCCAAGTGACCCACCCCTAACCCCTCCCAAGAGGGGAATAATTTGTGCTAAAATTATGTGCAGTTAAGTTAAACACGGACAAGCAGGGTTTGTTCCTGCCACGCTAAAAACCGCATAAATAAAATGAAAATTCCTATGCAATCAAAATATTTTTTTAAAGAAACCAAAAATCTTCCATAAGAAAAGCAAGGAATCCGGACACATATTGCGGCTAGAATATCCTATAAATTATAGGATTTCAAGGATTTTATGTGAATACATTATGATAAGGAGAGGAAATGACAGGACGGAAAAAAGCACCTTAACTAGGGAATCAGGCTAGTTCCCAAATCACAGGGAAATGAGGATATACCTAATCTTGACAACTACATTAGTTCCCAAAGAACAGGCTAAATGCAACCGCCTCTTTTTCAATACTCTCTGTCAACGACTGTTGAAGCCTGTTCAGGTCAGACTCATCCCATTCTATTTCATATGATTGAGCCAGTTTGATAATATCAGGAAAAAGTGTTTCTGTCTTAAGAGGGTCATCCACTTCTACCACGGTTTGCATCTCGTATAGATGGGCAAATATATCAGCAATGTGTACAACCACTGGCAAAAGAGATTTTTTTTCTGTTTCCTGGAGGCGATGATGAAACCCAATAGCTGTCAGTAAACTTTCCGGAAACATCCACTTTTTCAGAAGCCTCATTCCAACTTCGTCATGAGTCATTCCAATGACCCTTTTCTCTGTCTCAAAGGCCATGAATTTCAATTTCAAATGCCTTGTAGCTTTAACCAGTTTTAAAAATTCATTCGGTAAAGTAATGTATATGACCAGCTTCCCTATATCGTGAATGAGACCTGCCACAAAAAATTCATTACTCACTTTTTTAAGCTCGGTCGCAATAATCTTTGCTGCAAGACCGCAAACAAATGAATGTTTCCAAAATTTCCCAATGTCATAATTTCCATCTTTCTCAATTTTCATAAAACTCTCAAATACAACTGCGGATATAACCAGGTTTCTAACCTCTTTAAAGCCCAAAACCGTTATAGCGTGTTGCAGTGAGTTAACCCCTCTTGTAGCGCCAAAAAAAGTGGAATTGGCCATTTTTAGTAGCTTTGTGCTAAGAGATATATCAGGGAGAATAACTTTTGTAAGGTCATTTGCCGAACTGTTCGGATCGGCAGTAATTTCCATAACCTTGCACGCCACAGTTGGCAACGTGGGGATGGAATTTATCTTAGAAATGAGTATGGAAATTTTATCAATATTCATAATGTTATGGCTTCTGGACTAACATTTAACCATGGCCTCTCGCACTTTTTTCTTTGCCTTCGTTAAAACTGCTTCTGAAACAGAGAGCAGTCCTTGCTTCTTCAGGATATCAAAAAACATAAGAACCAGTTTGGGATCAAACTGAATTCCGGCACTATCAGCAAATTCTCTAATCACATCTTCAGGCAAAAGGTTTTTCCTGAAAGATCGTTCGGATGACATGGCAACCATTGCATCGACTATGGCAAATATCCTGGCGCCCAGAGGTATTTCATTACCTTTGAGTCCCACAGGATAACCAGATCCATCATAATTTTCATGATGGTGCTGAAGAATCGATCTTTCATTGGCAAAAAAGTCGAATAATTCTGTCAGTTCTGCCATCATATCAGGATGGCTTTCAATCTCTATCTTTTCTCTGGTTTTCAGCCTGTTGCTTTTACTTTTTAACGTTTTTTTCAGCAGGATTTTAAAGTTGTCATGAAGCAATGCCGCATTTTTAAAGGACTCTATAACAGAAGGAGGAAGATTAAACCTTTCCCCTATAAGTTCAATATATTGTAAGACCTGGTGGTTGTGCTTCAGGTATTTCGTAGCTCCCAAATTTCGAACCATGAGACACAAAGATTGAATAGAAGCCTTTTTTGTTTTTTCCAAAATAGAGGAGATGTTTTCCCTTAGGTATCTGCAATCCTTGTTTTCGCTAATCTTATCTTCTGAAGATTGTATTGAAGAATCATTTATGTAAACACTGACTCTATTTCTCCCTTTTGACTTGGAGCGATAAAGAGCCTTGTCTGCAAATGCTATAAGTTCGTTACTTTCAGACGGCTGATGATTTTTCACTGATGACACACCTATACTCACGGTTGCAATTGTCACATTGATTCCGTCTTTATACACTTTTGATTCGCAGATAGAGCGAATTTTTTCAGCTACACTCCGTGCACCGTCAATGCCTGTATTGGGGAGAAGTATCATGAACTCTTCCCCGCCATATCGGAAAATAAAGTCATACTTTCTTGCCACGAGTTTTAAACAGGCAGAAAATTCACGTAATACTGAATCACCGAAAACGTGTCCAAATGTATCGTTAATGACTTTGAAATAATCGATATCAATCAGCAGACAAGATAAATCGGTTTGATGTCTTAATGCGCGGGCATATTCCTTCTCAAGGATCTCCACCATATAGTGGCGACTATATAAACCGGTCAGATTGTCATAGATTATCTTTTTACGCAGGACTTCGCGTGCATCTAAAAGCTCTTTATTCATTTCGACAATCCGCCTTCCCGCTTTCAGGCGTACCCTGAGTTCGTGTTGATTGAATGGCTTGGTGATATAGTCGTCCGCACCTGCTTCCATTCCATAGATAATATCCTCCTGCTTGTCTTTCATGGTAAGCAACAGGATATACGTGTAGGGTTCTCTGCCCTGTTCCCGAACCTTACGGCATATCTCCACGCCATTCATACCTGGCATCATCCAGTCGAGGATGAGAAGGTTTGGGGCATTTTCAGACTGAATGACTTCCCAGGCATCGAGGCCATCTTTGCACGATATAACCTCATAATCCATGTCTTTCAAAAATTTCTCTAATCTGCGCCGTGTGGTGTTTTCGTCTTCTGCGATTAATATTTTCATATACCACCTAAAACCATTTGTTTCGCTGCCTATTGCCCTCTGTCAACGACCTGTTTTCTATAACATAATCAGGGCCAAAGCACAAGTATTACTTAGATTTAACAAATTCCCTTAACGCATACACAAGACGTCCTGCTTCTCGTGCCAAAGCCCCATAAGTTTCTTCAACATCGTCCCATCTGTCTTCTCTTCCCATCATCTCCAAGCTCAATGCTGCTTTAAACACCGTATTTTTCCCAAAATTGGCAACTGCCCCCTTCAGGTTATGGGCGGATTTTTCCAGGGCATTGCTATCACGACTATCAACAGCCTTCTTTACTAATGATATTTGCTCAGGTAAGCCATCAATAAACATTTCCGCCAGTTCTTTGAGAAACTCCTCTTCGTCACCATTTATTTCGAGGGCCTCATTCTTGTCAAAGACCGTCTCGTCATTTAGCCACTTTTCTTCTCTGCAATCAACGATATTTTTTGAATTTGCCTTCATGCTAAAATTCCTCCTTACATTTTCACCTGAAAAATTACGCTGCCTTTGGCAGCGGCCTTTCATTGCTTGTTCCAAAACAGATGCTTCAACTGGCTCAGCACATGGTTTGGGAACGAGCCGCAAACCCATACGTGTTAAGTTAAGCATCTATAATTACCACCAACCCCTTGTTCTGGTAAAGACGCCCCGCCGGGTCGTCTTCACTTGTCCCCCGCTGGCGGGGGGTAGGGGGGTGGACCGGACAGCCCGATCGCGTCTACCACCTTTTCAATCCTCTGTATAACACCGCTCATATTCTTCAATACATCTTCGTCTGTAAACCTGATTATGGTAAATCCAGCGCTTTCAAGCGCGCGGGACTTCTGCTT
>JAUPKS010000157.1 GCA_030837315.1 Planctomycetota bacterium | reverse complement strand
CTTATCCACGAGAAAGAGTCTCGCTCGATTAAACCCCAGCGCAGTTCCAGCAGTAACACAGGTCAGAATCAAATGAAGCAACCGATCAATTTGCATCGACCCCTGCATCAACTCTGCAAGCTTTCGCAACAGAGAAAGGCGATGAACCTTTTCTCTCTGCTCGGTAATATCTAACGTGAGTTTAAGTAAATGGGTAAAGTTGTCCTTATCACCTCCGATTGGAATTGAAATATTTTTGACATATCTTCTTTCGCCTTTCTCTGTGATAAGCGAGATCTCACTGCATTGCTTTTTACCAGTAGAAAGTGTTTGAAGAACCGAACAATGCTGGGAATTCTGACACTCACATTTGTATACCTCATGGCACTTTTTCCCGATAGGGTCATACTTTAAATTTAATATATGAGAAAGGGTCTTGTTTGCCCAGATAATATTTAGATCTCTATCTAACACAGATAATCCAGCGTCGAGTGCATCCGTAAGATTCGTTACAACATAATCAACCTTCTCTTTTAAAACATGACTTAGCATAACAATTCACTCTTCAAACAATAATCTGTCAGGTTATTCTTCGTTTACAATCCTTTTATAAAGTGCAGCATATTCCCTTGCGCTTCTTTCCCATGACCAATCCTGTGCCATTCCATTTTTCATTAGATTCGCCCATTGGTTCTTGTCTTTAAATAAATCCATAGCCCTTATAATCGTAGCTAGTAACAAATCTGAGTTGTACTCCTTAAAGGAAAAACCATTTGCCTTTCCGTTGCTCAAAGGCTCCGACCGAACATCCACAATTGTATCGGCAAGCCCTCCGGTATTTCGAACAATCGGAACGGTCCCATATCGTAGGCTGTACAATTGATTTAACCCACACGGTTCATACCGTGACGGCATTAAGAACATATCAGCCCCTGCCTCAATCTCATGCGCAGAACGTTCGTCAAAGCTCAATTTTACTGCTACTTTTTCAGGATATGTTCTTGCATAATCCAGAAAGAATTCATGGTAACGCTGTTCACCTGTTCCTAACAAAACAAACTGAAGGCCAGCCTTCATCAAATCCCCGAATTTATCCACAACTAAATCCAATCCTTTTTGGTCTGCCAGGCGTGTTATCATCCCAACAAGAGGAACCCCCCTCTCGGGAAGTTTATATTTCCTTTGCAGCGCCTTTTTGCAAAGTTGTTTTCCGTTGAGGTTTTTCATTCCATAATTTGCAATGATAAATTTGTCACTTTCTGGGTTCCATATCGTATAATCAATCCCATTAATAATTCCATAAAGATCGTTTGCTCTTTCTTTAAGCACACCATCCAGACCTTCACCATACTCAGGTGTTTGAATCTCTTCAGCGTATGTTTTGCTAACCGTGGTAATGAGGTCACTAAAAACAATACCTCCTTTTAAAAAGCTCAGTTTTCCATAGAATTCCAATTGTTTCCAGTTGAAAAGAGACCAGTCTAATCCTGTCAGATTCATATCCAAATGCCAAAAATGTCCCTGATATGCAAGATTATGAATGGTTATAATTGTCTTTGTGTTTTTGAAGCAGGCCTTTCCCGCGTACTTTGTTTTTAAATAGACCGGTACAAGCCCTGTTTGCCAATCGTTACAGTGCAGTATGTGTGGATATATGTTGAGCTTTTCTATAACTTCTAAAACACCTTGCGCGAAAAAGATGAATCGTTCACTATTATCCTCAAAATCCTTCGTTGTCCCCGGATAATTATATAAGCCATTTCGACCATAGTATTGTTCGTTGTCTAAAAAATAAATAGGTACCTGCGAATCTGGTAAAAATCCTTTATATACAAACCCGTATTTAACTTTATCACCAATTCTCACCTCAAACTGCATATCAGTTTTCGTCATCAGATATGCATTTTCTTTTATATCGCAATAGAGTGGCATGAAGACTATGATTTCTACCCCTAATTTTTGTAGACTCTTCGGAATTGCCCCAGCAATATCGGCCAAACCGCCGGTTTTTGCAAACGGCACTACTTCGGATGATAAATAGATAACCTTCAAGATCGTATGGTTACGGCTTTCTTTTCAATGTCCACGTTTCTGAGAAATTCTGCAGCATTCTCCGGTGTAACCGAATTTATATAAAAACCACTACCCCATTCGAAACCCGCAACCCTTGTTAATTGAGGAATGATCTCGATGTGCCAGTGATAATATTCTATCTCTCCAAGAATAAATGGTGTTGTATGAACAATATAATTGTACGGAGGAAACTCAAGTGATGCCTCGAGCTTGAGGAGAACAGTACGTAATACTTGAGCTAATTCTTCCGTCTCAAGCTTTTGCAAATTCTCAAAGTGCGATGAATGAATTTTCGACAGAATCCATACCTCGAATGGAAATCGTGAGGCATATGGCGTAAAGGCAACAAAAATATCGCCTTCATACACAATTCGAGCCCCGGTAGCGAGCTCTTGTTGAACCATATCACAAAATAAACAGCGAC
The DNA here is from genome assembly GCA_030837315.1 of Planctomycetota bacterium. GTDB lineage: Bacteria > Planctomycetota > Brocadiia > Brocadiales > Brocadiaceae > Brocadia. The sequence continues at coordinate 5,658 of JAUPKS010000157.1, read as the reverse complement.
CCCGGTATTTATAAAATTCTTCACATCCATTCATTTCATGAACAACAGATGTGGGTACAATAGGTGTAACAATTAATTGCGAATGAGAATGCTCTAGACTTGCACCAGCGGCAGTGCCGACATTTTTGAAAAGCAATCCATAGATAAACCGTCTGTCTTTTTTTAAATCAATGAGTCTGTCTCTATATGTCCACAATATTTCTTCCACTTGCTTGTTATCCAGTTCTGTCAAAGAAGTGATATGTTTTGGACTTTCGATAATCACTTCGTGTGCCCCGATACCATTCATCGAATCATAGATTCCTTCACCGTGCTTGCTTAAATTACCCTCTATTCTTAAAGCGGGAAATTTATTTGGCACCACCCTCACTCGCCATCCTTTTGCATTAGATTGAGTGCCTTTTTCTCTATACGCCATAATCTCCGGTGGCGTCTTTTCCTCATTTCCCTCACAAAATGGGCAAAAACCTCCCTTAATAAACTGTGGCTCCGATCTGAAATCAGTTGGTCGCATAGCTCTTTCTGTAGCAATAATTACCCAACGACCAGAAACGGGGTCCTTTCTAAGCTCTGGCATGCTTTATTATCCTCCTCTGTCCTATTAAAAACAACCTTCCAGTCCATTCCATATTGTTATACCTGCCACATCATTCTTTCAAACTCTTTCGATGGCACAGAAAGACAAAATACAGTCCTACGTGGTATCCTCTGAACAACTTCACCGTCGCTCACTAATTCCATAAAGAATTCTGTCTCTATGCCTGGGAAAAGGCCTAAATCGACAAAGGGACAAGACAATTCCATTATTTTATCTAAAGAGATGCTACAATAATCTTTTTTATCGCAAGTACGGCTTTTATTTTCCACCTTAAACCTTAACGGCTCTTCAACAAAAACAGATGTATAAACTTGTAATTCTTCTGGTTCAAAAAAAGTAATTACAAGTTTTCCTCTTTCCCTATATTGAGAAAATAAATCTTTCTGAAAATCCACCCTTATAAATAAATTGTCTACATCGAATCCAAAAAAGATATCATTAATGGGTTGTCCATATGTTCTATGCATCGTGTCCATATCCTTGCTTGCATTATATCTGCCAGCATCTAACCATTCAAAATAATTGCTCACCACTCCATCCAATTTTACATCTAAAAATCTTTTTGGATATGTATATGGTTTTCTTAGAGCTGTCCTTGCAATAGGCACATCCAGTCGCCTTGGAACATCTACATCTAACAGCTTATATACATTTTTAAGGTGAAGCCTAAACAACCGGTCAAACTCATCTTTATAATGGGTAACATGATCATCACCAAACCACCAAAACCAATCACTACCTTCCGCTATAAATATCTCTTCCCATGCCTTAATAATACTATCGTTCTTCGATAAAAGGCTTTCCCCTTCCTGCTGATTTACAATAAAAGATCGTGTATCTTCTACCAAATCCCATGCCGCGTTCTTTTCTTCATGCCCAATCCATGTTGCCAAGTTATGGCCAATCCACGAACCAGGAGAAAGGTGTGTCAATGTTTGTTCTGGAGGATATTCTTCTAAATAATCGCGAATACGGACACATTCCAAGTCAGCATCATCCCTAATCACCCCATAAAGTTTTCTTAAAAAATCTATACCACTATGTGGATAATATTCCCATGCATTCTCTCCATCCAATATTATCGTTACGAGGAGTGGTCTTCCATTATTAGTGTATTTCTTTAGATTATTAATCCTGCTTATAAAATCAGACACCGCAACATCCACATTATATTTTGAATACTGAAACCCAATTAAATCCGAAAGGTTGTGGTCACGAAATACCATATTAATCTCATTACCTTGCACGTTAATCTGATACGGTCTATATAATATATCAGGCACAAGAATTTCCCCGTGCCCATCCCTCACGATATGATTACCCAGAGAACAAGCCAGTATCTCTTCATCCGATGCTAACCAGCGAAACCCTGCTTGAGTCAAAATCGGAATAATATCATCGCTCACAGCACCTTCTGACGGCCACATACCACAAGGATTTTGCCCAAAATGTTTTCTATACGTTTGAACCGCCCTTTCTACCTGTATTTTTGCATCTTCAATTGCCAGCAATCTCTTTTTAGGTAGTGATAGTTTCGGCAGAACAACTTTTGCAGATTCCTGATTACACAGCAAAGGTAGAATTGGGTGATAATAGGGGGAAGTTGTAATCTCTATCTGTTTAGAATCTTGTAATCGTTTATGGAGCGGAATGATCTGCTTTATTATCTCGATTTGTTTTAACAAAACAGCTCCTTTATCTTCCTTCGTGAACCCTTCACCCTTTTTTACTAATTCCGATAGTACGGGATCTCTTTGGATAATTAAAGGATTATACCACGTAAGATTTGCCCAAACCTGCAAATCCTGGAAATCCACGTTAGAAAAAATCTTGAGTACATCGCGTGCCGATTTCTTTCTAAAGTTTCTCTTCTTCAATAATTCTTTATACCTTGAATGAACATCAATCATGTTTTGATGGTTTGCGGAGAAGAAATTATCCAATATATAAAGTTTATCCTCTTCTGTCAAATCCCCTGCAGATATTTCTGTTAATTTCCAAAACCGATCGCTGGCACGATTCTCCTCATAGTCTTTGAGCTGGTCCAAAAGGCATGGTACAAAATTAAACGTTTGATGTATCGTGGGAAAGTCTTCTAGCAATAATGCCATACCAATATAATCCTTTATCCCATGCAGCCTTACCCATGGCATAGAGTATTCATCCGTTAAATTGTCTTTGTAATATGGCTGGTGTTGATGCCAGTAAAACGCAATCTTGATCATTATTGTTCAATATTTTTAGGAAGCTTTTTAAGCATTTCTTCGGGATGCTCAATCTTCTTCCAATATTCTTCGAATTGGAACTTTGGACTATGTGCACTATCGTGACAAACCTCACACTTACTGTCATCTGTCAAGCCATACGTATCGTCTACACTCTTCACATGTTTACTCCCGGCACCATGACAGCTTTCGCAACCTACATTTATTAAATTTTGATTTTTTTCAGGATCGAGAAACCCTGAAATATCCCCATAACCCGTGGTATGACACTTAATACACTCTGGATCAAATTGATGTCCACCACTAACTAAGGTACGATATGCAGCATTGTGTGTCGTTTTATACCAGTGGTCGTATATTGTTTTATGACACATTCCGCAGGCAAAACTACCCACATATGCCAAACCATTTGATAGCGGCGCTTGGGTTATTTTCCTTGCCAAATCCTCATCAAGTAATATTTGTTGATATTCCTTTAATAAAACTATCATTTCTTTTGAGTCTTGATAAGCATTGTCTAATGGTATAACTTCAACTGACTTTCTTTCTAAGCTTTTATTTACCGTTTTATTATTTACTGAATACCTTGCAACTCCAATATACTTCCCACCCATCCCAGGAGAAATAATTGGGGTATTATTAACACATGTTATTGAATCCTTTGGCTCATCTATATTGTGCCCAGTGATGATTAGCTCTATTTCTGGAAAGCATTTTGCAATTTCTACTGATTCTTCCCGTGATGCATGTGAAAGTAACACAATGAGATTTACCTTATCTCTCAGTTGTTTGACTAAAGGCTTGAGAGCCTTTATTGGGTCAGATATACTTACATAATCACCTATATCTGAACCAAGAAAGACTTTTGAAAGGATACCCAAAAAAGCAATTTTAACGGGCTTCTCAAAATCAAAACATTCCGTCACGACAGATTTATTAATTTTTATTGGAAATGGGGCAACAATTTCGACATTGCTGGAAAGGAAATTTACTCTATTTGTTTGAGATAAATAACTGAGTATCTGTGGATTAATTTCGATGTCTTTCTCACCAAGATTATGTAACACATAACCCATTTCTCCCATAGCATTGAATAGAATCTCCAACTTAATTTCTTCTTGTCTATTGCAACTTTTAGGAATATCTCCTAAACTTACAGGTAAAATTATATTTTTTTGCTTTTTAAATAAATCTATAAGTGAATACCTTTTTAAAATGCCCCCAAGTTGCCCATCATAACATCCACACGGTTCAAGATTTCCTAATTCTTCACCGGAAAATATTATTACTATTTCCCGTGAGAAGGCATAAATCGTAGCAGAAGAAAAAACACTAAAAACTATTATTAAACATCCTATACATTTTTTCATAGCAAACCGATACTTACTTATCCTTTTATTTCTCCATTTATCGGAATGTCAATTACTGGTTGAATAGTACTATTTGTATATATTGTTAAACTACCGGTAATTTTCCCGATTGTTATATCATTACCTAACTTAACATCTATCTTTTTACTATTATTATTTAACTCCGAGACAGTGTAATGTATTATGCCCGGATTGGCCTCAATCTTTTCTATCTTTATATCCTTATTCACAAAATTAAGAATAACCGTCCTACTTACATTCTGATTTTTTCTTATGTTTCCAAATGACACTATCTGAGGATAAATAGTAACATCCCCGATTACTTCTCCAGAAAATGGTATGTCAATTCTTTCCTGTTTACTGCTGCTTGTATAAACAAAAACCATTCCACTAAATTTACCGATATAATCGTACTTACTAATAGTAACTTGATAATTATAAGAACTATTCACCTTTGACTTAATTTGTGCTGTGACAATATAGGGATTTGGCGATTCAACCTTCTTGATCTCCGTTTTCAATTCCGGTATTGTCTTTACTTCAATGGTCCTCGTGCAAGAATCTCCTTTCCGTATAATGCCAAAGTTGATGTGCTTTGGATTAATACTAACTTCTTCAATTACTTCCCCTGTAATAGTTAACTTATATGATGGTTTTTGTAGGTCATTGGAGTTTACAGTGACTGATTTTGTAACTTTGCCAACATAACGACCTGGATTAAATTTAATTTGAACCTCTCCTTCTTCATCCTTAAGTAAATTACTTTTTGAAACCAAGGCAGCCGTGCATCCACACGATGATTTAACATTCTTTATAATCAACTCACCATATCCACTATTTTTAAATTTAAATCCATGTTTCACTATATCACCAATATAAATTTTGCCAAAATCGTAATTTTGTTCTTCAAATACCATCATGGGTTTTTCTGAAATATTTTCATTCATAATATCTGCTTTTTTTATGCTATCAGATGCTAAGATATTAGAACATTCTACGCAAACTAAAATTTGTATTATAATGAAAAACATGTTGATTTCTTTCATGCTCTGGAAATCTCCTAATCAATTTCAAAATTGCTACAAACTAACCCATAGAACTAAATATACCATCAGCCTAAACAATAACGAATCACCATTCTACAATCAGATATCTCATCATTTAAAGTAAGTTCAATGATACGTCACACAATGACAGTTTACATCGTTAATCAAACAAAATCAATATTGATAATCTTAAAACACGAAGAGCTGGGCAGTAGGGATCACCCCACATAGCCCAGCTCTTCACTTGTTTGTAACTTCCTAATCCCTGGACTTCATAAGGACAAGCCTAAGGATTTATCTCAGGTATTATCTTACAAGAATGCCTGGATATAAATCAGGACCCTGGATATTATCCCATTGTCCGCCAATATCAATCCACTCTACAATCAAATACCTCTCATCCTGCGTGAGGAACTTAT
>JAUPKS010000016.1 GCA_030837315.1 Planctomycetota bacterium | reverse complement strand
GAATAGTTAAATCTCTTCACGTTCAACCGGACCGGAGGAACTATCCATATAAACCTTTGTAAAAAATTTAAACAGACCTGACGAATTTTTTTACAAAGTTAAATTCTTTATTTACGTCAGTGTCCTGACCCACAGATGGCTTGGTACTGAGCTTGATTTAAAAGGTTGCTGAATTCATTTGGGTTGGATATTTCAATGTGTAAAAACCATCCTTCGCCATAAGGGTCATTGTTCACAAGTTCAGGTCTTTCCTGAATCTTTTGATTAACTTTCATGACTTTCCCCGATAAGGGAGCGAAAATATCGTAAGCGGCTTTTACCGATTCTACAACTGCACAGGCCGCGCCTGCCCTCAGTTCTTTCCCTATCGAAGGTAATTCGACAAAGACGATATCCTTCAGTTGCTGTTGCGCATGGTCCGTAATGCCCATAATCACCTCTTTGGGATTTATTTTTTTCACCCATTCATGCGTCTTTGTGTAAAGCAGTTCGTCTGGTATGTTCATGGTCTGATCTCCCTTTGGTAAAATGGGGTCTTTACAACACGTGCATTATACGTATTGTCCCTGATTTGGATTTGTAATCCCGCCCCCACATGGACATATTGAGATTTTATAAGGCACAAGCCGATGTTCGTATTCGTAGTAGGACTAAAAGACCCGCTGGTAACCTTCCCAATAATTTCGTTTTCCTTCAAAACAGAATAACCCTGGCGGGGGATACCGCGGTCTATCATTTCAAAACCTGCCAATTTTCTGTCAATTCCTTTTGCTTTCTGCCTTAACAAGGAGTCTTTCCCAATAAAGCTATCCTTATCGAATTTCACCGTCCAACCAATGGTCGTCTCAAGGGGGGTTATTGTTTCATTCATCTCATTTCCATATAATAAAAGACCCGCTTCCAACCGAAGGGTATCCCTTGCCCCGAGGCCAACAGGTCTCAAGCCACCCTGTTTGTTTTTGTCAAGGAGCAGATTCCATAGTTTCGCGACGTGAATTGCATCCACGAATATTTCAAAACCATCCTCACCCGTATATCCCGTTCTGGAAATTGTTATTCGTATGCCATCCCACAGAAAATCATCAAAGGAAAATCTCTTCAGGTAATCAAATTTGCTGTTGAATGTATCTTCGAGGACACTCAAGGACAGAGGGCCCTGCAATGCGATGAGAGAGATACTATCAGTCAGGTCCCTTATTTCTATGGGTTTATAGGTGGCGGCCTGCTTTTGCAACCACACAAGGTCTTTTTCTTTATTAGAGCAGTTTACTACGAGGTCGAAATGTTTTTGGTGCCGTTTGTAGACGAGGATATCGTCAAGAATTCCGCCCTTTTCGTTGCAAATTGGGGTATATTGAACTTGCTTATCTGCAAGTTTCGTTGCGTCATTGGTAATAATATACTGGATAAAGGGGAGTGCCCTGTCTCCTGAAACCTCGAATCTCCCCATGTGAGATATATCGAAAAGACCAGCCTTTTTTCTCACACAGTGATGTTCGCTAATGATGGTGTCATATTGGATGGGCATAAGATAGTCATGAAAAGACACCATCTGTGCATTGAGTTTTAGGTGGGCATCATAAAGAGGGGTTTTCTTCATGATTCAGAGATGCTATTATTCATCGTCATACCTGTAACCACAGGTAGATTTAAGATGGTAAAAATAATCATTTCCGTTATAAGGATAGAGTGAGCACATGAGTGGCTTTCGATCGTATACTTTGCACATGGAAAGCCCGTTTTCGTCAAATTCAAGGTATTGACATTTAAAAGATGCATGACAGCACCGCCCACACCGCAGGCAATTCCCCTGTCGTTTTTTTAACGAAGTATAAATTTCCCGCTTATTGAAAAAATAGTAAAATCTCCTTCGTGTCTGCAGCAGGATTGCAGAACAGAATAGATCTATTTTCTGTACAATTTGTTGAACCTTTTGCACAAATTGATTGAGTTTTTTTATTTCAAGCTTACTGATTAACTCGGTCATGGTTCTTTTACCCTTTTTGATAAATGAAAAGTCAAAAATAAATATCCATATTTCATATCAAATTTATGTATCTCAGTCAAGATAAATGCCAACGAATTAAACCATTATTACTCCGGATCGCTTGAGGTAAATAATCATAAAACCTCAAAACAGTTTGCAATGGACATTAAAATGCTATATGCTATTTCAAAATCATTGATGTATACATTCTTTCGATGGAAGGATAATGGGTTATATGATGGCTGGCGGCGCTAAGGTCTCGGGATTCCTTAAAATCGGAGTCGTGTTGTTTTGTTTCATGTGTCTTTTTTTTGCAACGTATATGGCCTCTAAATACGAACATCAGAAGACTAGAACTGAAATTCAGATTGGCAAGCTGAAGGAACTTGAAGAAAAGATCCGGGATTTGTCCACCACAAATCAAGAGTTATTGCAAATTCGCTCCGTGCTGGTTCAGGAAAAAGAACACATGGCTAAAGAGATCAGCACTCTCAGGGAAAAACACATCGAGTCCGAAGGTTGGAAACATGCAATTGGGCAGGAAACGTTAGAAGCTGATTTGGCTACAAACCAGCAATTGACTGATACTGACGATGTAAAGAAAAGGCTTTTCGAAGGTGATGAGCAAAGTTATCCTCAAGTCTCCCCCTGATTGTAGAAAAATGTGAATACGAATTTATTTTTTCTCCCCCTTTAATTTTTCATATTGGGCAAACGCCTTTCTGGCCTCTTCTTTCAATCCCTTCTTTTCATAAAGAGTGCCAAGGTTGTTATGAATGTCTATTGTCTCCGGAGTGATTTCCAGAACTTTAGAGTATTCATAAATTGCGTCATCTAAGGCATCTTTTTGCTCATAAATACGGGCAAGTACCAGATGGAGGGTGGAGTATTTAGGATTGATTTCAACAGCACGTTTCAAGACCTTGACTGCATTATCGGTCATGTTTTCTTCGCTATATACAATTCCCAGGCATATATACGCCTTAAGATTGTTTTTGTTTAACGATACCGCATTTTCCCATTGTTCAATTGCTTCCTCATGTTGTTTGTTGTAATAGGAAACGAGACCCATCTCAAAATAGGTGTCGGGTTTTAAATCGATATTCATTTCCTCAATACTTTTTAACTTATCTTTTATCATGACTAATTTTTTTAATGCGTTGGTGTCTATGCTCTTATTTTTGGTTTCGGAGAGGATCAGAGAGGGAAGTAGTACCTTTTTTCTTTCCAGTAAGAGCATACCTTCCAGCATTTCTTTTTCTCCTCTCATGAATTCCGTGGATTCTTTCAGCGACGTTTTTAAGTCGAGATTTTTGTCTTCCAGGACGGAGACCTTTTGTTCCAGTGCCGTCATTTTTTGTTCGCAATCTTCCTTTGACAGGCGTTCTTTCGATAGATATTCTTCCTTTTCTTTGAGACGCTGTTCTAATTCTGCAACTTGATTTTGATGCTCCCCTTTGGAGATATAATCATTCTTGTAAGATGTTATTTTTTGTTCGTAATCGTTTATCTTGTTATCGTAAATGGATTTTGGCACATATTCGTTTGCTAATTTTTTTTCATAAGCATCCACCGCATTTTCATGGATCTTCTTCAATTTGTCGCGAGTGAATTTTAAAGTCTTGATTAACTCATCTTTTTCAGCAAGAAGATTAGCATAGTAAGGTTTTTCCTTAAACAACCAGTAAGATAAGAGCGCTGCCGCTGAAATAGCAAAGGCCCCGACAAGAATGAAGGAAAGCTGTTTGTCTGTTTTGACAAAGGTGCTTTTTGAGAAAGAAGAAACTACCTTTCTTACATTTTCGAGGCGGAGGTGTTTGAATAAATTTTCAAAGGGTAATTTCATCGGGTAATGCTCCTAATTTTTGCCTGGTTTTGGGTTCAACAAGAACGGTTATCCAATATCGAGTTCTGTTACCGGAGATGGTTCGCGCGTTACATTACTCACAGAGACTTTTCTGAGTATAAGTTTATCAGCCTCTTCCTGACTCATCGGAACCACCTCGACGACCCTTTGATACGTATCATTTTTCACGCGCTTTACCAAGACTTTTGAGGAAGGCAGAACGTGTAATTTTCCGTACCGTGCCGTGAGCCGTGCTCCAATCAGAATCTTTTCTTCCGTGATCTCTCCCCGGAGAAGGGTGAACGGTCCTGGCGTATCGACCAGACTTAATAAAAAATCTCCTTCCCGCGAAAAAGATTCGATCTTGGCATTATCCTCTTCATTTCTGCCGACAATCGCCTTTGTGTGGGCATCAAGCCTGAAATGCCTTCCCATCTTCAGCAGGTTGACATCATTTACATTTGCATCACAGGTATTGACCAGGTCTCGCATGCGATGTGCAAACTCCGGGTCAGTAAGTAAGCAGCCTCCTGCAGAGCAGGGGTAATCTTTGATTTGAAACACATCGGCAAGCTGTATCTGGTTTTTCCGGGAACGACCACGAATCTGGAGAAGCTGTTCCCTGTCCACGATACCCAATTTCTCGGGAATAGTGGGTTCCATATGTTTTGCGCATAAAGGTCTCAGGACAAGTCCGGTAAGATTCGCCTCTTTGTCAATAATCCTCATGGCTTCTTTTCGCTGAGACATAGGTCTTTGCCCTAACACCTCACCCGTAATAATAAAGTCTGCGCCGATTTCCCGCATATATTCACCTGCGATACGAAAGATATTAATCCTGCAATCGATGCAGGGATTCATATTCTTTCCGTAGCCAAACTTCGGTTTCTTGACAAGCTCAAGAAACCGTTCTGTAGTATTAATGACCTTGATGGGTATCCCAAATTTTTCCGAGACCTTTACTGCCTCAAGTTTACAGCTTCCATGTGACGTACAACGACAAAATACCGTAACAAAATTGAGGGCAATCACCTCGATTCCCTGTTGCTGAATAACACGTATTGCCAGGGTGCTGTCTAAACCGCCTGAAAGTAAAGCCAATGCCTTTGCCAATATCGAACTCCTCTAATGACAACGAATTTCCGTTCTTGAACATTATGTAATGAATTTCGAAATTTTAAACCATTCCACAGGCATCTTTCAAATAAAAAATGGAATTTGACTGTTTTATAATATCATGCTAGACTATTTTTTTTATATACACTATGCAAGTAATGACTCGCCAAGTTTCTGTCTTACCTCTTAAAGAATGGGATTTATGATAAGACTACCGGCCGCGGCAGGGAGTTTTTATAGTAAAGATATTACCCAGTTAAAGAGTGATATCGAAGGTTTTGTGATTAAGGACTGCGAGAAGCAGACGGTGCTGGGCATTGTCTCACCGCATGCCGGATATATGTATTCCGGACGTGTTGCAGGAAATCTCTATTCACGGATTAAAATACCT
>JAUPKS010000156.1 GCA_030837315.1 Planctomycetota bacterium | reverse complement strand
GAAAAAGAAGATGTTGTTAAGGTGTAAGGTTATCGTTTCGGAATTTTCATTTTAATTAAGCGGATTGTGTGTAGTATGAAGCATAAAAATCCCCATTAAAAAAGGGGAAAGAGGTGGTTGTATTTTTTTTCTCGGCTGGTTCAACCGTCTCCGATTGAACCAGCCCTGAATATTTGAAATATTTCTGCTTCCTCCTAAACAAAATTTTGACTGAGTCGAGTTCGGAGATATCTCGCTTGGTGTCAGAAACAGGTTCTGCAATCTTTTGTTTTACAGGGTCTTCCGCTTTGGTGTCACCCGCAATAATTGCTAATTATTGGATAATGTGTTACTCCTGTCTGCTGCTATATATTTTATCAGGGGAGTGGCAGAGCTTTTCCACCACACATACGTTGCAGAGCGGCTTTCGTGCAATGCAGGTGCGCCGGCCATGAGTGCCCACGACAAGACATGATCGTGTCCATTTTTCCTGGGGGATGATCTTGCAGAGTTCCTGTTCGACCTTATCTGGATCGTTGGCTTTGGCAAGTTCTAAGCGGTGAGAGACGCGAAAGACATGGGTATCCACGGCCACGGCCTGTTTTCCGAATATGTTGCCTAAGAGGACGCTGGCCGTCTTTCTGCCAACCCCTGGCAGGGTCACGAGGTCTTCCATGGTATCAGGCACCTTCCCGTCGAATCTTTCGACAAGTTCCTTACCACAGGCAATGATATTCTTTGCCTTGTTTTTGTAAAAACCGGTAGAACGGATTTCCTGCTCAAAGACGTCTTGTTCTGCACTGGCGTAATCCTGTGCTGTCTTGCATTTTTTGAATAGTGTCTCCGTTACCTTATTGACCCGTTCGTCGGTGCATTGTGCGGCAAGGATGGTGGCAATAAGTAATTCCAGTGGATTGTTATAATGCAAAACAAGCTTTGCATCAGGGTATGCCTTTTCCAGGAGTGATAGTATCTTTTTAACACGTTCTTCTTTCATGATGTAGTAAACCTAAAAATAACAAATTTAACCAAACACAAAGCCAAAGCGCACAAAGAAAAATTACATCTGTTCTGGGGCTTGCATCCCCAGGATGGTTAAGCCGTTCCTAATAACCTGACGGGTAACATCCACCAGTAATATCCTTGCTGTGGTTAGTTCTTCATCATCCGACAAGACACGATGGGCATTATAAAACCTGTTCAAGCTGCCGCACACATCGATAAGATAATTGCAGATCAATGAGGGTTCGTAAAACTCAGCCGCTTTTATAATAACAGAGGGAAATTGCACTAAATTCTTGATCAGGAGGATGGACTCATCTTCTTTCAATAATGCAAACTGTATGTCTGCCGTCACTGGCTTCCCGTATTTCCTCAGGATACTGCAGAGGCGGGCATGGGTATACTGGATGTAAGGACCCGTCTCGCCCTCAAAGTTCAAAACCTCATCCCAGTCAAAGACCACGTCCTTGTTGCGTTTCGTACACAGATCGGCGAAGATGACGGCCCCAATGCCTACGTCCCTCGCCACGGTCTCTTTGTTTTCTAGAGAAGGATTCTTTCCTTCTATAATCTTTCTGATACGTTCAACGGCCTCGATTAACAGGTCTTCCAGGAGAACGACTTTTCCCTTGCGGGTAGACATCTTGCCGTCTTTAAATTTCATGAGGCCAAAATCCACATGTACACAATTGTTTGCCCAGTCGTACCCCATTAGCTCTAAAACCTTGAAAAACTGATTAAAGTGCAGTTTTTGTTCAGAACCGACCACGTAAATCATCTTGTCAAAGTCGTAGGTCTTCTTCCTGTATTCTGCGGCTGCAATATCGCGGGTGGCGTAGAGAGTGGTATCGTCTTTCTTGCGGAGGAGGCATGGAGGCATGTTGTAAGGCTCTAAGTCGATAATCAATGCCTGCTCGCTAACTTTGGCTAGCCCCTTTTCTTTGATTCTTGTTATGGTATCTTCAACCATTGTATTGTAAAAACTCTCACCAACGAAGGCATCGAAGTGTATTCCAAGCATATCGTAAATCTTCTGAAATTCTTTTAAGCTGATATCCTTGAAGTGCTGCCAGAGGTCTTTTGCTTCAAAGTCTCCGGACTCGAGCTTTTTGAACCATGCCCTTGCCTCGTCTTCTAAACCCGGATTCTTTTCTGCCTCCTGATGAAACCTTACGTAAAGGTTGTTCAGATCAGTAACGGTGTATGTTTTATGGGCGTTTTCACTTCCCCATTTTTTATAAGCAACGATCAGTTGTCCAAATTGCGTACCCCAATCGCCAAGGTGATTGATCCCAACGCATGTATAACCAAGGGTTTTATAGATATTGCGAATGGCATTTCCGATGAGTGCGGAACGCAGATGATGAACGGCAAGGTGTTTGGCAATGTTTGGGGAAGAGAAGTCGACAACAACAGTCTTTTCTTTGCCTAAGGTCTTGTTGCCATATCCGTCGCGTTCTTCAGAGATTGTTTTCAATACTAGCTCAGAGAATGTTACTTTATCCACAAAGAAGTTCACGTAAGGACCGATGGCCTTTATCTCTGCAATCCCCCTGTATCTCTCTTTAAAAATAGGGGATACAGGAGGATGTTTATTTATTATGATCTGAAGTGTATTCGATAGTTCTGCGGCGATGATATTCGGGGATTTTTTAAATATTTTTGAGAGTGTGTAGCAGGGAAATGCGTAATCACCCATCTTGAAATCAGGTGGTATTTCGATGAATTTTTCTATTTCGTTTTCCGGAAGGTTTGTTCCCTCTTTTAATAGTGATACGATATTTTTTATAAAATAGTCCATAATTGCACTGCGCAGCATAGCTGCAAATAGACGTTACATGAGCTGAGAATAGCAGCGCTACTCAATAAAATGTGTAAAATCCGAAATCCCAAACAAATTCAAATGATCAATGTTCCGATTCTCTAAATGAAAAGTCTTATTCAAGGAAGAGTAATGTTTTGAATTATTTCGAGTTTCGGATTTTTAAGTTTTTCTCTGTGGTTAATCTTTTTTATCATCTCAGCCCCATCTTCCTTTTCACATCCGCCATGGTACTAACGGCCATCTCCTTACATTTCTTAGCACCGGCATGCAAGAGGCTTGATAGATACGTTGTGTCGCTGATTAGTTGTTCGTACCGCAGGCGAATGGGAGTGAGCGCCTCAACTACATTATCTGACAGGATCTTCTTGCATTCGATACAACCGATCTCGGCAGAACGACACACCACATTGATGCGGTCTATCTGGTCTTTTCTGGAGAAATGTTTATGCAAGGTAAAGAGGTTGCAGATGTCGGGATTGCCGGGGTCGGTGCGCCTCTTCCTGTTCTCGTCAGTTACCGCTGTTGATAGTTTCTTCCAAATGGATTCAGGAGTTTCCACCAGTGAGATATAATTCCCCAGACTCTTGCTCATCTTGGTTTTGCCGTCTAGTCCCATAATTCTTGGGGCCTCAGAAAGGATTTCATTTGGATCCGGGAATGTTTCTCCGTATCTCATGTTAAACTTTCTTGCAATCTCCCTGGCAAGTTCGATATGCTGTACCTGGTCATCGCCCACGGGGACAGCCTCACCTCTATAGAGCAGGATGTCCGCAGCTTGCAAAACAGGATAGGTAAATAACCCTGCATTGATGTTCTCCCTGTGCTGTTTCGACTTGTCTTTAAATTGGGTCATGCGTTCCAGATGGCCCATAGGGGTAACCGTGTTGAGTATCCATGCGAGTTCCGTATGTTCGGGTACGTAGGATTGGACAAAAATAATGCACCGTTCTGGATCAAGCCCAGCGGCAATGTTAACGGCTGCCGCATTGAGAATGCGCTTTTGCATATCACCCGGGTTATATTCAATGGTAATTGCATGATAATCCACGATGCAAAAGATGCAGTCGTACTGATCAATCATCCGCACCCAGTTCTTGATAGCGCCCAGGTAATTACCGATATGAACATCCCCGCTGGGTTGAATTCCGCTAAACAATCGCTTTTTCATAAATCTTACCTTTATAAAACCTTTGGCAATATCTTTTTGATCCGCCGCGCAGCTTCCCTGGTATCCTTGATACTTGGTACGAGAGCAAATCGCACATAACCTTCACCGGGATTCAGTCCGCTGTCTGTCTTGTCGCTAATCCATGCACCCGGAGTTGTTACAATGGCTATATCGGGTGAAAGGAGTTTTCGTGCAAAGTCGACAGATGTCATGCCCGCCGGTACCTTTTGCCAGAGATAAATTGTTGCCTCCGGGGTGCAATCGGGGAGTTTGATATCCTTAAATGCGTCCACCAATAAATCCCTTTTGATCCTGTATTCAGCTCTCATCTTTTCGACATGTGTCTCGTCGCTGAGGGCGGCAATTGCACCATCCTGGATAAACGTGGCCGTACCCGAATCAATATTTGTCTTTACCTTTTTAAATATATCAATAATGTGCTTATCGCCCGCAACCCATCCAACCCGATAGCACGTCATGGCGCTCCTCTTGGAGAAAGAATTAAAGACAATGACTCCTTCTTTGGTAATCTCCAGGATGCTGTGCGGGGGTTCGTTAAAATAAATCTCGCTGTAGGCCTCGTCCGAGGCGATGATGATATTATATCTTTTGCCAAATTCTACTACTTCTTTCAGGTATGATAAAGGCGCTACGGCTCCCGTGGGACTATTAGGATAGTTAATCCACATAATCTTTGCCCTCTTGCGAACCTCTTCCGGAATGGGTATTGGGTCCATCAAAAATTTATTTTCTGCTAAAAGGGGTATGTAATAAGGAATCCCTTCGGCGAATAATGTACCTCGCGTGTATGGTGGGTATCCCGGGGAAGGGATGATCACATAATCACCGGGATTAACGATTCCCTCCGGAAAATTGAATACCGCCTCTTTTGAACCGATAGTGGAGGAAATCTCCGTAGCAGGATCTAATTGTGTGCCAAACCTTTTCTGAATCCACTGGGCGATCGACTGCCGGAATTCAGGCGCACCAATATAGCTCGGGTAACCTGAAGATTTTCTGCGTGTTACTCCATTTTGTGTTGCCTTGCGCACAATATCAGGTGTTGGCGCGGTAGGGTCACCAACGCCAAAATCAATCGGGGTAATCCCCATGGTTTTTAATTTTTCAACTTCTTTATCTACTTCTGCAAAGGCATAAGCGCCAATAGACTGTAATCTCTTTGATGCCGTGATTTCCATAAATTATGTCCGAGTCCTTTCGTGCTTTTGTTATTCTAAATCTTGCGTTTTTTGACGCAGAGAAGTAGAAAAATCTATGGTAATTAACTACATTATTTTTTTGATGAGTCTGTAACAGCTGGTTTAACGGGGCTTCTTTTCGCTGTTATTTCCTTGATTTCTATTTCGAGTACCTGTGTCCTATTCAGCATTGCATCAGTAAAAGGGGTTTTGGGATTTTGAGGTGCATATTTGTCAGCAAGTTTCAGGAGGGCATAGTTCTTTGCATTGAGATCGGAAAGTAATTTTATAATGCCAAACATAATAACCGATCTGTAAGCGACAGAGGATGCACAGGTAGGCTGCTTTACAATGACCTCTTTAACTTCTTCCACCTCAAAACAGACATTTGGATTATTTTTTATATTTTGCAGCTTTCTTCCTTCATTCGCACAATGGAGAAATATTTTGGATGTTTCTTTGTCGTATGTAAAATTCATAGGTGTTATATAGGGAATTCCATTGGTGCATGTCCCCAATCTTCCCACCGTGACCGTTAAAAGGATATCATCGATTTCGCTCTTATCGGTTATTTCTTTGTCTTTTCTTCTCATTAAGAAGACCTTTTACCACAGAAAGCACAAAGAAAAATTGTAACTCCTTCTTTTATCTGTGCAATCTGTGGTTTGCCTTTTTTGTATTAAATTATATTTATATCTTTCTTCCAACCGCTTCAGCTACAGGTTTTAGTTCCTGCATAAGTTCTTCAAAGGCCTCAAGGGTAATCGTTTGAGGCCCGTCCACAAATGATTTTTCAGGGTCAGGGTGGGTTTCAATTAACAAGCCGTCCGCACCTACTGCCACAGAGCCCTTGGACATGGGATTAACAAGGCTTCTCTTCCCTGTTCCATGACTGGGGTCCACAATGATGGGTAGATGAGTCATCTCCTTAAGTTGTGGCACAATACTCAGAGACAGGGTAAAACGGGTAAAGGTCTCAAAGGTTCGAATACCCCTTTCGCACAGAATAACATTGGGATTATTTTGTGCCAGGATATATTCTGCAGCCAGGAGAAACTCTTCAATCGTAGCGGCCATGCCCCGTTTTAAAATCACCGGTTTACCCGCCTCGCCCACTGCACGCAGGAGCAAGAAATTCTGCATGTTGCGGGTTCCGACTTGTAATATGTCAGAATATTTGCTCACTAATTTTACGTGTTCCGGGGTGAGTACTTCCGTTACAATGGGCAGTCCCGATGCCTCACGGGCATGTGCCAGATGAACGAGACCTTCTTCCATAAGGCCCTGGAAGGTATATGGGTTACTCCTGGGCTTGAACGCCCCGCCTCGTAATGCAGTTGCACCTGCATCTCTGACCCTTTTAGCGATTTCAATGATCTGCTCTTTACTTTCTATAGCGCACGGTCCGGCAATAACTGCGATCTCTTCCCCGCCAATTTTTTTTCCATTCGAAAGATGAATAATGGTTTTAAAATCTTTTCCTTCCTTACTGGCTAGTTTATATGGTGCAAGAATGGGGACTGATTTTTCTACACCAGGCATCACATCCCAGAAATCAGCAGGTAATACCCGCTCATCCCCAAGAACCGCAATTACGTTCCTGTTCGTTCCTTGTAATAGAACCCCCTTTAAGCCGGCCTTTTCTATACTGTCAAGGACATGATTGATATCCTTTTCCTTAGATTCGGCCTTCATTACAATAATCATGAACAACACCTCCACCAAATTTTGTGGGCAAAAAAAAACCCTAAAACCAACTGTTTCAGGGCAATATATTAACATCTATGAATTTAATATCGAACCCTAAGCACCCCCTTGTTCACAACAGTACCTAAAGTAATAAAATACCCAATAATGGCTGGTTTTTTTATTATTCATGGGGATAGACATATCCATCTGTAAGAATTTAGCAAAGCAATATAGTACAGATTTTACATAACATGGTTTTATTGTCAAGTCTAATCTTTTTAATGCCTTATCCTCATAAGTTTTACGTTGAAAATACACATGCCCTGGTATGTTGTTTCACTAGTATTGCGTTTCATTAAAACATCGACAATTACTTTGTTAAAAGTTCAAATTTACGCCATCGATGTTCCACGGGTTGCTCATTGGTCTCTTGAACGCCTAGCAATATTCTTTTTTTTAGTTCCTCCCATGATGAAACTCTTAATTATGGCGAAGAAAGGTGCGCGCCATTTTACCAAATAATGTTTCAGCCAAGTTAAGCCAAGACCCATGAGTTGGGGTGTGGATATATATGAACCGTCCTGGCCGTGTTGCGAGATATGCTCGCGTTTCCTGAGAAATATGGGAAGAATGATTGTCCAAGATTATTCGAATTTGAGCATCAAGAGGACAGTATGCATCAATTTCTTTCAACAGCCCAATAAATTCCCTGTTTCGAGACGGCGTTGAACTTGAGCAAACACATGACCATCGTGCAAGTCTATGCCCGCTAAAAGCGAAGCAGTCCCGATCCGTTTGTATTCATGGTCTCTTGCAATTTGAGGATACCGATTGGGTCGAGGCGGAAGGTCGGGTGCAACATTTGAGAATCATTTTGCAGATGAACCTCTTTGTAAACCAGCAGTACCTCTTTCATTTTTGATTCAAACGCAGGATCGCGTTTTTTCAAGATAGTATTTAACTTTGTGGGGTTGCAATGCCTGTTTTTTCAGTATCCGATTTACCGTGGCTTTTCCTGCTATGCTTAGCGATGGATGTCCAGCTTTTGCAGCATGTTTGCGAGCATAGCCTGCAAGTGCTTTTTGTGTCCACAGCTCCGCTGCCATCCCAAAATCTTTTGGTATGCTACACGCTATGTTCACAAGCCATGCCTTTGCCTCCATTGTTATTGTTGGCTCTTTGGGACTGTGGTATAAATCCTTCAAGGCTCATTCGATTCCCATTTCCAAAGCCTTGTCAATGCACTTGTATATTAGACCTCTTGCATATCCCTAAAGCTCATATTATATATCCCCGCAATCAAGTTAAACCTGAGTCCGAATCTCTTTCTCCTGTTTCTGTATCTTTCCGATATCACCTTAAACCTTTTCAAAACACATAAGACATTTTCAACACATACCCTGCGGGAAGAAAGTTCATGATTACCCTTCTTCTCATCTTTGGTTAGCGGTATCAGTTTCTTTTTCTTTTTCGAAATCTCGCTGTTTTGATGAATTTTATGCAGACCGACATACCCCGTATCGTCAAGCATCTTTACGGTTTTCGGTATCCACGGACGAGATTCTTTCAATAGTCTGAAGTCGTGTTTCTTGCCATTGCAGAAGTTGGTTTTCAGTATTTTTAGATCAGTTTTGTTTATGATTATTTGAGACTTGAGGGTATGCCTCTTTTTCTTTCCCGAGTAGTATTTTTTTTGCTTTTTTTGGTCTTTGAATAGGGCTTTCGCTGGCATCAACCACAACTACCTCTATATCTAAATTGTTCACGAATTCTTTTTTGTTCGGCAGTTTCGAAAGCAGGTACTCTCGCTGATCTTATGCTTTGTTGCCGTGTGAAAATATGTCGTATATTCTCTCATATATTCAAGCCACATCAGAAGTCTTTCTTCCAGAAAAATCTTGTTCGGTCCTGCTCCCAGTCTGTTTTTCTCCACCTCCTTCTCTTTTAAAATTCCTATCATTTTTTCAAAAGTCGTCCTCTTTATCCCCGTTAGTCTTCTAAAGTTTTCTTTTGTTAAGTTTTGGTAGGTGTTGATACCTTAATTTTAGGAGAAATGGAGGGGGTATGCAAGAGGTCTACTTTATAAAATTTGAGCCCAGGGAAGGGGACGTCTTGCCTGAGGAAGTGACTTTTGTGGGTAAATCTATTGTCGATGTAATGCCTTATAAAAAGGTGTCGTTGCCAGCGATAATGGATTATCTTCCTAAACACTGTCTGATTCAGAAAAGCCCAAAATTCTTCCATAAAAAAAATATCCTGGATAACATAGATATTTCAGATAATTTTATTGTGGAGAATGTGTTTCGTCTAAGCGAAAAAACCGATGCAGTTATTGCCGAATAGAGACTTAACTCCAAAACAAAACTCTTGAAGCTTATGCTTGTACGGTATCCTGACACAGAAACAGCAAGGCGTGCTTTAGACGACGTGGTGAAATTATGGAGGTCTTGGGGAGAAAAAAATATACGGAAGGAATGATTCATACCTTTCTGTACCAGGCGCTACGCTATGCATCGTGCTTGCTAAAAGCGAACATACTCTGCATGACATTGTTTTCTCATAGCAAGGACGAAGGAGAGATATTACTTAAACTGGAAGAAGAGAAGATATCATGATCTGTACGAATATCTGTGAACACTCGTTACATAAAGCTGCACCCTGAACAAAATATGGCTATCGGTAAAAAAATCTCATAGTTTGTAGCAGATTCAGAACGGTTTGATGAATTTTTTTGTTGCAAAGGATGGTAAAGCTTTGCTATATTGATAGTCCCATAAACGTATTAATGCGATTTTAAGAGCAACACGAGTGATAAGAGCGTTTTGAATATTTTATTTTATGTAAGGAATTGGTGTAATGATAAGTAAAGAAGTAAAACAGCGGATCATTCAGGATCTTAGGGTTCACGAAAGTGACACGGGTTCCCCGGAGGTACAGGTGGCATTGTTAACGGAGCGAATTAATCATTTAAGCGGTCATTTAAAGGGACATAAAAAAGACCACACGTCTCGCAGGGGGCTGCTCAAGATGGTTGGGCACAGATCAGCCTTACTGAAATATTTATCAAATAATGACAACGAAAGATATAAAAAGCTTATTGCCAAACTTGGGATCAGAAAGTAAAGCAAAAATTATAGGAGGAACCTGTAGACCTATTTAAAATGTATAAAAAATTTAAGTTATTCATATCTTTTGCTGGTCAAAAACAAGATATAATAAATGAAAAAGTAGGAGGGAATAGATGACGTATTGTAAAGTGGAGAAGTTGATCGGCAAAAAGATTCTTAGTATAGAAACAGGTAAAATAGCAAAGCAAGCGGATGGTGCGGCTTTAGTTCGATATGGAGACACGATGGTGTTGGCTACGGCGGTATCTGCGCCAGAAGAAAAAGAAGAAGCAGATTTTTTCCCCCTTACCGTTGACTACAGAGAAAAAACATATGCAGCAGGTAAGTTCCCCGGTGGTTTTTTCAAGAGAGAAGGCAGGCCTACTTTAAAAGAAATATTAACCATGCGGTTAATAGATCGCCCGGTAAGGCCCCTCTTTCCAGAAACATATCTTCGTGAAGTTCAGATCATGTCTATGGTGCTTTCCGCAGACAAAGAAAATGATCCCGATATTCTTGCTATGGTAGGTGCATCTGCAGCGTTATCTGTCTCAAGCATTCCTTTTGGCGGGCCTACCGGCTCTGTAAGGGTAGGCCAAATCAATGGTGAGTTTGTCGTTAATCCCACCCATACTGAGCTTGCCATGAGTAGCATGGATCTCGTTGTTTCCGGAACAGAAGAAGCGGTTACGATGGTCGAGGCATCAGGCAAGGAAGTTCCCGAAGAACAGATGGTTGATGCTATTATGTTTGGACATGCCTTTATAAAAGAAATAGTCCTGCTCCAAAAGGAGTTATTGGCCAAATGTGGAAAAGAAAAGCAGCATGTCCCACCATTAAAACTCGATATGGCTCTCCTGGATGAAATAAAAGAGAAATATTACTCAGAGATATTAGAAAAAAATCAAACACCGGGAAAAGATGCGCGGAAACGTGCATTAAATGAAATACTTAATCAGATTATCAATGAATATTGCATAGATAAAGATGGTGCTCCTTCAAAAAAAACAATCAAGACGATCTTTGAAAGAATTGAAACCATTGCAGTTCGTGACCAAATTGTACAAGAGGGGAAGAGACCTGATGGGCGCGGACTGGAAGATATCAGGCCAATTACTTGTGAAGTGGGGATTTTACCAAGGACTCACGGTTCTGCATTATTTACCCGGGGTGAAACCCAGGCTATTGTGGTAACAACGCTGGGCACCACGATGGATGAACAGAGAGTGGATACGCTTGAGGAGGAATATTCAAAGAAATTTATGCTGGACTACAACTTTCCTCCTTTTTGCGTTGGTGAGGTAAAACCATTACGCGGGCCAGGCAGGCGAGAGATCGGGCATGGGGCGTTGGCTGAACGAGCATTAGAGGCGGTGCTCCCTCCGTTAAAGAGCTTTCCCTATACCATCCGAGTTGTTTCTGATATTACCGAATCCAATGGGTCGTCCTCGATGGCTTCGGTTTGCGGGGGTACACTTTCTATGATGGATGCTGGTGTCCCTGTGGCTGGTGCGGTTGCTGGTATTGCTATGGGTTTGGTTAAAGAAGGGAAAGATGTGTGCATTCTGTCAGATATCTTGGGGACAGAAGACCATCTTGGAGATATGGATTTTAAAGTTGCTGGAACATCGAAGGGTGTTACTGCGCTGCAAATGGACATAAAGATAGCAGGCATTACCGAGAAAATTATGCGGGATGCTCTAAAACAAGCCAAAGAAGGTAGGTTACATATACTTCAGGAACTTGTAAAGGTTATTGATAAACCACGGATGGAGATTTCTATATATGCGCCCAAGGTAGTACATATTAAGATCAATCCGGAAAAAATTGGTATGGTTATTGGACCTGGTGGGAAAAATATCAAAAAAATACAAGAGGAAACAGGTGCAAAGATAGAGATTGAAGATGATGGCACCGTTATTATTTCTTCTATACTTTCAGAATCGTCGCAAAAAGCTAAAACGTGGATTGAACGTATGACGGAAGAAATCCAGATTGGTAAAACCTATGCGGGAAAAGTTCTTTCCCTAAAAGAGTATGGGGCGTTTGTGGAAATCATTCCGGGTCATGATGGTTTAGTGCATATTTCTGAATTGTCTGATGGCTATATTGAAAAGGTTGAAGATGTAGTGAAGGTTGGTCAGGAAATTATGATAAAAGTAATTGGAATAGATGACCAAAAAAGGGTTAAATTAAGCAGAAAAGCCGCCATCAAAGAAAAAGGGCAACCCAACTCTTCCAGTGTATAGCAGGGAAAGATTTATTGGACTATGAAAAATTGTCTTTCAATCAAGAGGGATGAACATTCACGATATTTAGTAATAAGGAGGATTTGTAAAAAATTATAAAACTTTTATCTTTCGGTCTTTTTGGGAAGATAGAGAAGGCCTAAAGGATAAAATGGATGAGTATAGTACGGTTAAATGTTATATGTTGTATTTATTCAAATAGGAGAGCAAGATAATGGCAATAGGTAAAGTAAAATGGTTTGATGCAAAAAAAGGGTTTGGTTTTATTGAACAAGAAGGTGGCGGTGATGTTTTTGTTCACTATTCAAATATTACAAGTGAAGGATTTAAGACGCTGGAAGACGGTCAAAAGGTGGAGTTTGACATCGTTGAAGGGGCAAAAGGTTTGCAAGCCCAAAAAGTAATTTGTCTCAATTCCTAAACAATATATAAGCAATACTCTAGAGCCAGGAAGAAAGTGAGCTAAGCTGCCTTCCTGGCTTATTTTTTTCATTTGGTGTAAAGAATGTGATTCAGTACTCAATTGGTACCGGAATTGCCATTGTCGTATTTATTCTCTTGGCTTTTTTTTTTATACGAAGAGCTATTGACAGGACAAGGGAACTAGAGAAAAGGGCAATGCACTCTGAAAGGCTCGCTTTTTTTGGAACACTGGCAGGGGGGCTTGCCCACGAAATTAAAAATCCATTGAGTACGTTCAGTATCAATTTGCAACTCCTTCTGGAAGACGTACAAAGCATGAAAGGAGAAAACTGCAAAAAGGTGCCTATAAGAATACAGGCTTTACAAAGAGAGGTGCAACGCCTGGAGGACATCTTGAATGATTTTCTTAGATTTGCGAAAGGGCAAAAACTAGAACTGGAAGAATGCGATATTAATGAGGTTGTCGACGAGGTGGTTGATTTCGTTACACCAGAAGTAAAACAAAAGAAAATACTGATACTAAAAAGCTACGATGCCCATCTCCCTCCCTGTCGTATAGACAGAAATCTTATAAAACAAGCAATTTTGAATCTTATTATCAATGCAGAGCAAGCAATGGAGAATGGCGGAGAACTTATGATTCGCACATCCCGGAATAAAAAATACTTACAAATTGATATCACCGATACAGGGCTAGGTATTCCAAAAGATCTTGTTGATAAGATATTCCAGGTCTATTTTTCTACCAAAAAGACAGGAACTGGTCTTGGACTTCCAACCACAAAACGTATTATCGAAGAGCATAAAGGAACAATTTCCGTTCAAAGCGAAGAAAGCAAAGGAACCAACTTTTCTGTTAAATTACCCATAGACTTAAGAATTTATTAAGACATGACAGACCATACGGTTATTCTGGTTGTTGATGATAAAAAAGAACACGCTACTGCTACCGCAGAGGCACTTCAAAAGGTTGGATACAAATGCATTGTTGCTACCAGTGGCAGTGAAGGTTTGAAGACCATAGAAGCGGGAGAGGTTGATATTGTAATTACCGATTTAATTATGCAGGACATCGATGGCCTGCAGTTACTCAAAACAACAAAGGAGAGATTGCCTGAGGCAGAAGTTGTTTTGATCACAGGTTATGGTACGGTAGAAACCGCAGTGGATGCAATGCAGAAAGGGGCTGCTACTTATCTTCTGAAACCTATTAATATTAATCACCTGCGAGCAGAGATAGCTAAGCTTGTCGAAAAGCAGGGGCTTGTAAGGAATAACAAAGAGCTTCATAAACAACTTGACGAAAGGTTTGGGCTGACCTGCATTATTGGAAACAGTCCAAAGATGCAAAAGGTATTTAATGTCGTCAAACAAATTTCCGGTACTACAGCAACAATATTGATAACTGGTGAAAGTGGTACAGGTAAAGAGCTGATTGCAAAAACTATTCACAATAATAGTCCCAGAAAGAATAAGCCAATGGTCATTTTAAATTCTGCTGCGATTCCGGAAAATCTTCTTGAGAGTGAACTTTTCGGGCATGAAAAAGGCGCCTTTACGGGAGCCCTGTACCAACGAAAGGGAAAATTTGAGTGCGCTCATCACAGCACATTATTTTTAGACGAAGTTGGAGATATGCCGCTTTCCACGCAGGTTAAATTATTACGGGTAATAGAAGACGGCGTGATTACGCGTATTGGCAGCAATGATCCCATTGAGATTGATGTCCGTTTAATCGCCGCTACAAATCAGGACCTTGAAAAGCTCATAAAAGAAGGAATATTTAGGGAAGATTTATACTTCAGATTGAATGTCGTATCGATTAAATTACCACCTCTCCGGGAGAGACTTGAAGACACGACCATGATCATCGATGCCTTTCTCCGCGAATTTTGCCAAAAACACAATAAGAATATTTCTTGCATTTCTCCCGAGGCAAGAAAAATTCTGTATAAATATCCCTGGCCAGGAAATGTGCGAGAATTAAAAAATTGTATCGAAAGTATGGTAGTTGTAAGTGTGAAAGATACCCTGGATGTTGAGGATATACCCGATCATATACTGCAACGGAGCAATGAATTACCCCGTTCTCCAAGTTTCATGGCGGGAATGACTGTTGAGGAAGCTGAGAGGGAGCTTATTAAAAGCACATTGGCTACGGTAGGAGGAAATAGAGAAGAAGCAGCAAAGATGCTTGGTATTGGTGAACGCACCCTTTACAGAAAGTTAGATCGGTATGGACTTAAATAAACGTATGTGTATTATGTTGTTGGTTACACTAGTTGAAAGCGTTTTTTACCCGGAAAACTTGTTTGTGGAATATTCAAATAGTTATGCTGGAAATTAAACTCTGTGGCAATTGCAAAAGAAGTTTGTCGAAGAATGATGTAGACTCCGGACGTGCAATGTATCAGGAAGACGGCAAATTGATTTGCAGAGAATGTTTAACTTTAAAAACCAGGAAGGAAAAGGGATATGAGGAAAAAGATTTCATTCTGGAATCTCTGTTAAACGAAGTTAAAAATATAAACCGGACATTAACGTACGAGCCTGTTTCATGGTTAAATATTTTGGCCTCAGTTATTCAATGCTTTGTATTTGGCTCACTTGTATTTGCTTATCTTCATCGAAATAGCGATGTCCATGCATATCTATTACTTGCTTTAGTTTTTCAGGTAATGGCGTTAACCTTTTTTGTAATAAAAAAATGACTTGACATTAGCCTTTGTGTTTTTATAGTATGTATTAATGATTATCTAACAATGATTACATTATGTTTAAAGGAGCGTATTATGAGTGTAAGAGTTGGACAGGCAGCGCCTGAGTTTACTTTGCAAGGTCTTGTGGATGAAAAGTTTCAAGATATAAGTCTGGATAATTACAGGGGTAAATGGGTCGTCCTTTTTTTCTATCCCCTTGATTTTACGTTTATCTGTCCTACGGAAATTACTGAATTTTCAAAGAGGGATAGTGAGTTTAAGGCGCTGAATGCCCAGGTACTGGGGTTGAGTGTTGATAGCGTATTTTCTCACAAGGCATGGTTAAAAGAACTTGGCAAAATTAATTTCCCCTGGCTTAGCGACATGACAAAAGAGGTTTCTAGGAAGTATGGTGTCCTTATAGAAGAAAAAGGTATTGCCTTAAGGGGTACATTTATCATTGACCCGGAAGGAAAGCTCAAGTATCAATTAGTCCATGATTTGGGCATTGGTCGGAGTGTGGAAGAGGTTCTCAGGGTATTAAGGGCATTACAGACAGGAGAACTTTGCCCGGTTGAATGGAAGCCAGGCAAAAAGACATTAGGCAAGGCATAGGATTTATCGCTACAGTTATAGAGTAAAGATTTGGTGCATTTTCTTCTCTGAGGTTTGTTTTGTAATAAACCGTGTTTTAAAAAACCACAGGTTTCATAGATTTCCCATATAATTACCACGGTTGTCTGTGGAGTCTGTGGTTTTTATGTTGTTATAGTTAGTATCCAATGACGTGTGAAAAAATCGCTGACCTTATGTGAAACATGGTCTTCTTGTCCTCTGTAAAAATGGTCACTATCCTCTATGAGTACCAGGGTCTTTGGCGGTAATAGATTTTCAAAACCCTTCAATGTATCTTCCACGGTAGCAGCAAAATCGTTCTGGCTGTAAATTAACAATTTACCCTTTTTACATTGCCGTAAAAAATCAAAATTATATCGATAAAAGGGCGTTGATATTGCGGCGAATGCCTTCACGTCATTGCTTTCAACACCTACCCTCATACCAACGACTGCTCCAAATGAATATCCAGCTATAAAAATTCCCTGTTTTATACCAATGTGTGAAACTAAAAATTGAAGCGCCGCATGGGTATCCGTAACGGCATCAGTATAGTCGCCGCCATTCAAAGATACATCCCAGTATTGGAACATCTGAGCTATATTCTTCACATGACACTCACTATTTCCAATACCTCGATAGTTAAAACGAAGGGATGCAAATCCCGCGTTGGCCAATACCTGTGCAATGCTCATAATAATGTTGTTATCCATATCGCCACCTAAATTGGGGTGGGGTGCACATAACAAGATTGCAGGTGACGACTGAGCGTCTTCATTGTATGTCAAAACCCCTTCTAACTTTAGGTTGTCTGAATAAAAATGTACGCATTCTTCAATCATGGCTCATCAACTATAATAATTTTTGAGATAAACGGATATTGTGCATACCATTCGATGCAATACTCCCTCACGGCTTTAAATGAAAACCCGTCTAGTGCGGGCTTATGGCAATCTACACATAAAACTGCCTCAGACATCCAATCAGGTAGTTTGGGAACCATGTTTTGCATATTCCCATGTATATAGTCTTACACGTCATCATGACATTTTAAACAATCACCTTTATCCGATGATTTCTTCTCCCGCTTAAATCCCTCTAAATCCTTCAATAAAGGGGAATTAAGGGAAATTGGAGAATTATAAATATTTTCATTACCTTCTGATGGTAAAGAATTCACGATCAATTTATCTACTCTTTTATGACGACAGCCCCAGCAGCCTTTATTTTTCTAGACCTGATAGTATATCATCCAATGTCTCTACCACTCGATCTATGTCGTCCCTGGTGATCACCAAAGGTGGTTGAAAAGTAAGTACGTTTCGTGATACGCCTGTCTTTCCAGCTAAAATTCCACGATCTTTTAAGCCTTCGAGTATAGTGTCTATTTCTTCAATAGCTGGGGATTTGTCATCTTTGACTAATTCAATACCTAACATAAGACCCTTTCCTCTGACATCTCCTATAAGTCTGCGTTTGTCTTTTATTTCCAGTAGTTTACTCTTTAAATAGCTACCAAGGTCTTTCGACTTGTTCACGAGTTGGTATTTTTCAATAACATTGATTGTGGCCAAAGCAGCCGTTGCTGATACAGGATTGCCGCCCGTTGTTGATGCGCCAGGGCGTGTGTAAGATGAGGCAATTTTGTCGTTCGTTATAAAGGCGCCTATAGGAGTGCCATTGGCCAGGGCCTTGGCCATAGTCATAATATCAGGCACAACATTCCAATGTTCAATAGCAAACATCTCTCCCGTTCGGCCAAATCCTGTCTGCACTTCGTCTGCTATTAAGAGTACATTGTATTTGTCGAGAATTTTCCGAATTATCGTAAAATACTCCGGGGGGGGGGTAATAATGCCACCGTTGCCCAGAATAGGCTCAATAATAAAGGCTGCAAAATCACCACTTTTAACAACGTCCTCAAGATACCTTGCGCATGGTAAATCACAGCGTGGATACGTAAGTCCATAAGCACATCGGTAGCAATATGCCCCTGGAATATGAACAATATCACCAAGTGGATTGGGATCGGTTCTCCACATCGGCAGTCCAGTAAGATTCATGGTAAGCTTTGTACGGCCATGCAACCCCTGCTGGGTGGCGACAAATTTTTGTTTTTTTGTATATAATTGGGCAAGAAGTGATGCCCCATCATTGGCCTCTGAGCCGCTGGCGCAAAAAAAAGAACGTTTCAACGAACCAGGCGTAATCTGCGCTAATTTTTCTGCAAGGTCCACCATGGGCTGGGTAAGATAAATGGCGGTGGTATGCTGAAGCGTTCTGATCTGTTCGCATATCTTTTCCACAACCTCCGGGTTACAGTGCCCTGCGTTCATTACAGACACCCCGCCATAAAAATCCAGATACTGTTTGTTCGTATGATCGTAAAGATACTGCATCTCCCCCCTGACGATCTGCATCGGCTTTTTATAAAAATGGTAGACGCATGGAATCAGATATTCCTGTTTTTTTTGAAGAATGGCATCAGGTCCGATATAGTGTGTTGTCATATTCATAATAATTTAAGCGTAATTAAATTTACATTATTCATTTGATGCTCTTCATTACCTCTGCTGTACTTTTTGAATGGGTTATGTCGTGTACGTACCCACCCAGATTAAATCCCCTCGGGCTTTCCTCCACTAATTTATTCCAATCGCTTTCCTGTACAGGCAATGAGAGATTAGGGTGTTCTTGTAATATGTTTAAATACTTATGGTACAGACCAACCAGGGTTTTTACCAATCCGTCTTCATAATACTGTGCCTCGATCCGGAACACTTTTGCACTTGTATGCACAAAGGCATGAAGATAGGGCAATAGGCAGATGTCCCTTGCAAGCAGAAGATGGTTACGGCAGTATTGATCTATTTCGATGGGCCGTAGTTCTCCCCTTTCGTCCTTGAGGGCGTATCCCATATATTGACACACCTGCCTGCAGTTATCCTTTTTGTGAGATTTAGAGATCATCATGGCAGGAATACAGTGTTCAAGTACCATACTGGAAACAGGTCCATGAACAATACATTCCACAGGAAGTGATGATTCGATAGATATCTGTTTCAAATGGTTATAAGAACATTCCAGAGAGGTTGTGATTCCACAGGCGCCTAATTCCTTTAACAAGTTTACTGTTTGTCCATTGATTACATTTAATGAATAGTCCCCCAGAATTTTTAAACCAAATTCCTTTGCCAGACGCATGGTACCCAGATTATGGACTAGCACATAATCAACACCCAGCGAAGCGGCTTGTTCAAATAGCCATGCGGCATCAGCCATTTCTCGTTCAGTAGTTATGCGGGGCGTCCCTATCCCTATGGTTTTACCTGCAGCATGAACTCTTTTACATGCCTCCTTATAAGATATTTTTGTCCAAAACTGTTTCCTCAACGGAGAGACTTCTCCACTTATGTATATGCGATCTGCTTCTTCATCCAGCGCTGCCATGAGTGCATTCATTGAGGCTACTTTTACAGACAATATGGGGTGTCCCGCCTCTTGGTAATCCGTAACAGAATCTTCGAACGGGGCATGATAAATATCTTCAATTGTGAGAGATGGTTCCTTTGCTGCACGACTTAAGAAGAGAGGTTCGCGGCTTCCCGAAATATCAACAAGAGAAGCAGACGCAGGGGTAAACGCAAGTGACGTTGTAAACTCACGTATCCGATGATGGTATAATTGCTCATACTCACCCGAACTCAAGTAATACGTGGCAGGATTATCGAGATAAGCATCTATAGCTTTTCGGTATATGCCAACAACTATTTTTAATAAATCTGCATGCCTCATACGACCCTCAATTTTAAAGGAACAAATTCCCGCATGGACAAGGTCGGGAATGTGCCTTAAGAGACACATATCCTTCATGGCTAATAAATGTCCGGAGGGCAGGTCTCCTATGGGCTGTCCAGAAATG
The DNA here is from genome assembly GCA_030837315.1 of Planctomycetota bacterium. Lineage (GTDB taxonomy): Bacteria > Planctomycetota > Brocadiia > Brocadiales > Brocadiaceae > Brocadia. The sequence continues at coordinate 4,179 of JAUPKS010000156.1, read as the reverse complement.
TTTTCTACAAGGGTATAAAGCCATCGGCACGGTTTCATACACTCGCCGCGATTAGCGCTCTTGCCAAAAAGCACACCGCTGGCATAGCATTGTCCGCTCTGGCAGATACACAGGTCTCCATGCACAAAGTACTCAACTTCAATGGCCGTTTTTTGTTGTATTTCCTTCACCTGAGCAAGGGAAACGTCTCTTGAGGTAACGATGCGGCTTACCCCTAATTCCTTTAACGTCAATGCAGATTCACTATTTTGGATGTTCATCATGGTGCTAATATGAATAGGTATAGAAATACCTGATTGCTTTGCCAGGTGCAATACACCCAGGTCCTGAACGATAATGGCATCAACTTGAATTTCGCTTAAATAGTTAAGGTAATAAATCATGTCATCCAGCTCATCGTCACTCAACAAATTATTTACGGTAATATACAATTTCACTTTTTTTGAGTGAGCGTACTGTACGGCATCTGCGATTTGTTCATCCGTAAAATTGAAATCAGACCTGTGAAGCCGCATGTTAAAGCGTTTGCCACCAATATACACCGCATCAGCGCCAGCATCGATCACAGCGGTTAACGCTTCCCAACGGCCGGCTGGTGCAAGCAATTCACATTTTGTTTCTAATAATTTCATAGTATCCTTTCATTGGTTGAGAACTTATGTTAGAACCACAAAGCTACAAATAACACGAACGGCAGAAGTTAAGACGATGAAAAATTGATACATTCAATAATTCATAACATCTTCACCAACCTAATTCCCATTTTCTATCTACATTCTCTTCTTTGTGAATTAGTGGCAAAGAACTGCTGTCAATAAACTCCTATCTTTGTATTTGCTTCCAATCCGTTTAGCAACGATGGATTTCTGACACCGTCCTGATAAATACCAAGGGATTGAACTTCTTTTGTTGGTGCAATCCGAATGGCCTCGTCTCTTTCAAACATATTGGGAATAAAAAACGACTCATCGAATCTATGGCATACTACCTGTCCCTTTTCTCCATATTCAACAACGTGGGTAAGGCGATTTTTGTCTGGCTGAATGCTGTATTTTGTTGAAACCACCTGCACCACCATACGAGGGCCAGGAGGATAATAATTCAAATCACCATTTTGTGATTCCGTAATTTCCATACACAGACCAAACAAGGTGTTCCCATAACCAGCAATATGTACAGCATTAGGGAAGAGATCAGTTTTAAACATCTTGAGATGTTCTTGCCCGATGGCAACCCCACCGTAATGAATACCGCGTATCTGCATTCTCTGTTTAAAATTCATTGATTCAGCCAATTTTAGCAGCAGAGGTGGGGTTGAATAGATCACATCAATATGCTGTCGTTTCAATATGTCAAGCGCCTGGTCAATAATATGGTCAAGATACCTTTTATACCCGAGGGAGTCCGGCTTTAGCTTTTTCACCCACCTCGGATCCATATCAATGGAAAACGGATCCATACTACCCATACTACGTGCTACTGGACCCACGGCTTTGCCTATAATATGAGGGCCACTGGGTCCGACCCATAACCAATTTGCTGCACAGGGAAAACCTCTATGCACGGCAATATATCGAAACCATTCCACAAAAGTCATATAGAACTCATTCTTCAAATAGGCAGTCACCTTGGGGAGGCCGGTTGTTCCCGCCGTTTCTCCCAATATCAATTCTTCTTTATTTTTCAGGTAAATTGTTGGAATAAAATGTTCTAACGGATAACGCCGAAGATCTTCTTCTTCCATCGGACCCAAGATGTGCAAATCGTCCAGAGAAGAAATATCCCTTCTTGCATGTATTCCCAGTGTCTTTTCCTTTTGAAGCCAATATTGTGAACCATGAACATGATTAAAGTGAATTGATATTATATGCCTTATCCACGTATCTATTGACATACCAAACCATCCGGTATCCCGAAGGATGGGTTGACTTAAATGCTGGTCTAAGCCTGTGTGTTCGTGCTGAGTGAAAACATCAGGATTTATTGCAATATTATTGGTATTGGTTCTTGTTTCAGTGTGTATCATCAAAGTTTCCTTATGGTATAAATTATGCAGAAACAGGTTTAATACTTACTCCTCTATCCCAATTAAAATCTTGGTTTAAACAGCATCAGACAACTAGGCGATATAAATAAATCAGATATAATGGCATTTAACATAGTCACGCTGGTAAGTACGCCAAAATATTGTATTGGCTTGAAGCTTGAAAAAGAAAAGACCATAAACCCAAAGGCCGCTGATAAAGAGGTAATCATGGCTGTTTTCCCTACGTTTTGCAATGTTCGGTTTACTGCATTCGGATAATCTCCATCAAAAGATAATTCTTTTTTAAACCGATAAAAGATATGGATCGTATTATCAACAGAAATCCCCAGTGCAATACTGGCAATCATAATCGTCGCTGCATCAAGCTTCATTCCGATAAATCCCATCAAGCCCAGAGTTATGGTGACAGGTAATAAGTTAGGAATGACGCAAATAAGCCCAATTTTTACAGATCTTAGAACGACTGCCGTTGAAATAAAAGTTAACAAAAATGCCAGGGAAAAGGACTGTATCTCACTTCGGAGGATGTTATCCTGAACACTGATCAAAAGGGGAACTATCCCCGTGACATGCCATGACAGCGTAGTCGTATCAAGGTGTTTGTGAATATATTCCTTTATGGATTTTATTACAGCCTGATATCTGTTTGAACCAACCTGATTCATTCGCACGGATATCCTTGCATCGGTATATTCTTTAGCATACAAATGATTAACGTATTTATCACCAAATACAGAAGTCAGTTTTACGTAATCCCGGGCTTCTTTTTCAGTCCCAGGAATAGAGTAATACTGTGGGTTATCTCCCTTCACGATCTGGTGCGCCTTCTGGATATAGTTTGCCACGGAGATAGAGCCGGTCACCTCTGGTATGCTGTAAAGATATTTTTGGAGATCTACCAGATTGTTCAATATGTGTGGTTGAAGTATACTGATGCCATTCGTTGCTTCTGCGACGATTTCTGCAGGCAGTAAACCCATGAGATGTCTTTCAATATAAGCATTGTCTTTAGCGATCTGGCTATTCTTCGGGAAGGAGGTCATGATGTCAGATTCTACCTGGAGCTTAGAAATACCCCACACGAAAATTAGACCTGCAACAAGTCCACAGGCAAGAATAATACCCTTGTAGTATGCGATAAGACAACTCAATGAGGAGAGAAGAACTCCGAAGCCACGTTCTTGATCATTCATCTTTGCAAAGAAATATTTGGGTAAAAATACATTTCCGGCATCAACAGGCATCTGAGACGGGACAAAGGAAAGGAGTATAGGTATAAGCGTCATACCGATAATAAATATAATTGTTGCACAACCGCTCATGAACAACCCTGTGATGAAAACGGGAGGAATACTACTGGTTGTAAGCGAAACGAACCCAATAGCCGTCGTGATGCTGGTCATAAGAATGGGAATGCCAATATGACGTATGGTGTTATAAATGGCATCTTCTTTCAGTACAGATAATTTGGTTTCTTGATAATAATGATTGATCAGATGGATCGCGGTAGAAAGGGCGATGATAAAGGTCAGGGGAAGCAGCATGTTTGAAATCATATTCATTGTCTGACCAAAGAGCACAAAACAACCGGTAACCCATATCATACAAACCCCAACTGTCAACAGAGGAATTAATACTCCTGAAACTTTTCTAAATAAACATCCCAATACAATAATTGATATAGCAAACATAAGCGGCGTAAATTTTGTCATGTCTTGCTTTGACATGCGGTCAAGTTCCGCATTTACTACAGAGGGGCCGGCCACATGATATCTGGGGCTTCTCTTGTTTGTGCTATTTGATCTCGTAACTGTCTTATGATCATAAAGCACCTTTTTGATCTCGGATACCAATTGTCTTCTCGATTCCGGTATGACGCTCTTGACCGTTGCTATGATCGCAGTAGTTTTACCGTTTTTAGAAATAATGCTATTTCGATACGCCGGGTCTGCGAGTAGTTGCTGTTTAAAGATATTCATCAAAGGACGATCGTGTTGAGTCTTAACCTTCTCCTTAAAACTGGAAGATGTAATTTTGTCTTTAAATATATCTGCCAGTGAAATCACGCGCACAATTCCATCTAGTTTTTTTATCTTTTCTGCAATCGTATTAATTTCGAGGATACGGTCTCT
>JAUPKS010000155.1 GCA_030837315.1 Planctomycetota bacterium | reverse complement strand
GTTTGACCCATGTTGAAAAACCGTTGCTCGAACAGCCCTGGACTCAAGCGCGTGAAAGTGTCCGCGTTAAAATCCTTCAACTTTGCGTAATCTTGCACGGGGACGAGCCGCAGGGCTGACGTCTGAAGCCATAATGCTTATATTCAAAGTACTATTCAGAGTTTGCGAATTTTAAAAACGCAATCACTGACTACTTGCAGAAAACTCATTCGAATTACAAACGAGAACTTGATTCACTATTGACGCTTAATTTCCAAACATTTAATAAATCACATTTTGTGAACCTTTAAGCTATAGACACCAGAGAATAGAGGGATTTGGTTGCGGATTTGCCATGTTACGAAATGATCCCTTGTGCTTTTATTGAGAAAACCAACACTTTAAGCGCACCTTTACTTTCTGCATGCAGTCAGATATGAATCACTATAGACATGCTGATTCATGATAATCTCTGCAGTTATTGCAGCGTCCATTAAATCTTTATCGAGCACATCCATCACTGCTGCATCCAATCCGTAGGAAATGCCCATGGCAAGAAATATCCTCGCTAAAAGCCTCTTTTCCTTCGTTCCCTGTGAGAAATTACTCAATCCCACATTTCTATGGGGTGGCGGATCAGAAATCATTTTAATCTGATTGAAGATGTCAAACATGAGCGCCGGTTGCTTCTGATCGACGTTAATAGGAAAGAGCACGGGATCGATATATACCTTTGACAGCTCAAATTCATGTTCCACTGCTTTTTCTACGATCTTCATAGCAATCTCCATGCGCCGTTCGACGTCCTGTGGAATACCACATTTGTCCATCGTCAGACACATCAGTGATGCATTATATTCTTTTGCTATGGTCATGTATTTGTCTAACTCTTCAGGATCTCCTTTTGAAGAATTAATCAAGACCTCGTTCTTGATTACCGATAAACCCGCCTTTAATACATCAAATTTCTGGCTATCAATCGCAATCGGTGTCTTTACCGTATCCTGAATCACTTCAATCAGCCATTTCATTGCCCCAACAGGATCAGCTGTAGCAGTACCTACATTCACATCCAGAAAGCTTGCCCCTGCTTCTGTTTGCTTTATTGCAAGTTCTCTTACCGCTTTTGGATCCTTATTTTTTATCGCCTCCCGTACATCTTTAAACATACCATTGATGCGCTCACCGATGGAAATCATCGTATGTTTATCCTTTCTCTTTTTTATTATTTAATAGAAACGATCAATACACTTTTTTACTGTGGCAACAGCCTTAGGATGGTTCATACGGATAATATCAACTCCTGATTGCAAAAGGCCAACCGCGGTAATAGCCTCCCACATTGGTCCTCGCTCATCCCTTGGCCCCCACTGCGGAACCTCGCTATCTTCTGATTTAGACTCCTTTGTTCTCCATGCCTCATGCCCAACATCGCAGATTACGGGCATGGACATCATTTTATCACCAGTAAGCGCTGCCAGCCGTTCACGTTCCTGGATAGAATAGGTATACTCCATACCATAACCCAATGCCCCGGTTGATTGGAACATTACTATGCGATTGAGTGGAAAATCCATTTCGGAAACAAGGATGTTCACCTGCTTTGCAATATTGATATCCACTGGCGCTAACGTAATGAGAGAATGTCCATCTGCCAGACATGTAGCCGTAAGCGTCTTATAACTATCCTGGGTCACTACCCCCAATAAGCAACGTTCTCCCTTGGCAGCCTGACTCACTTTCGGCATAACCTCATTGTCTTTTTCATCATGTTCACATCCCCAAATAATTAATGGCACACCGACCGCAGCAAGTATAGACTTTACCGTCTTTGCCGCCTGTTCCGCGCTTTTATTGCCTTTATCAGGATGAATTCCATCCAATTTAAGGCAGATCACGTCCGCACCATACTGTTCTACACATTTTCTTGCCCATTGTGCCGGATCATGAAGAACATCCGCAAAAGGCCTGGTCAATGTCTCTGGCCAGTCTTCGGGGGGCACATCATAAACGTCCATTGCAACCACAGGTTTTTGGCCAGGATTCCCCTCGAAATCCATAAAAGGGATGCTTTTTGCACCACCGATAGTAAATGTTTTTGTCCGGCTACCTCCTTTGTCCTTTGTGGCACCGAGGGTAATTTCATTGACACCACCCGACCACTTGTCAGCTACGTTTGGTATTTCCATTCATTTATCTCCTACCAATCCATCAAAAACTTAATCACACAGTCCACAGAGGAAAAACTTTAACAATTATGAGAATTCAATTTTTAACAATGTTAATGACCATGTCCTTTTTAAACGCTACATGCGGCCAGGAATACTCTTTTCGATCACGCTTGCAGGCAAATGCTTTTGTAAGAATCTGCCGAGCTTTTGATACAACTCATTTTCACGAGAAATTTCAAACACAGAAGTCCCACATGCCGCATTGTCGTATACCTCCTGATCGAATGGGAATATTGCGGATATTTCAACCCCCAGACTATCTAACTTCTGCTGAAGATTCTCGTGAATGCCATTCTTGGGTACCCGGTTTAATATGCAGAACTTCTGGCGAATAGTAACGGGAAGCGAATCGGCTAATGCAAGGATCCTTTGTAATGTCAATGCCCCCACAATCGTCGGTTCGCTCACGATCAACAGGAGATCCACATTATTCGTCGTCCTGCGCGAGAGATGTTCCATTCCCGCCTCATTATCAGTCACAACAAAGGGGTACGCAGTCCCTACTTTGTCCATATATTTACGAAGGAGATTATTTACATAGCAATAGCATTTTGGACCTTCTGGTCTCCCCATCGTTAAAAGATCAAATTTTTCCTTTTCAACGATAGACTCCTCGATAGCATACTCAATATATCTATCCTTTGACATCCCGGAAAAATCCACTTTCTTCTCTACAATATCCTCACGCAGATCGGCGACGGTGCTTTGAACATGCAGACCAAGCAATGCACCTAAAGATGCATTGGGATCAGCATCAACGGCCGATACCGGTTTCCCGATTTCTTCGGTTATATATCGAATAATAAGGGCAGAAAGGGTTGATTTTCCCGTTCCTCCCTTTCCCGCCACTGCAATACTAAAAGCCATAGAAAATTCCTTTTTTTACGAAACCATAAGTTCCTGGGCAACCGATGGAAATTTTTCAATATCGGTATGAGGCAAAAAGTTTGCCGACATATATTCTTCCATATATTTATTATTACTCATGAGGTCAAAATACGTCATCTTCGAAGCAAGTATTCCGGCAATTTCGTAAGCGTCTTTTGCGAGCAAAGCCATTTTAGCGCCAATTACCGATGTATTCCCCACGAATTGAACCTTTGAAGCAGATACATCAGGAAGCATTCCTATCGTTATCGCACTCCTTATATCCAGATAATTTCCAAAACCACCGGCAAGATAAAGCTGCTCAATGTTATTTACACTCATCCCCATGGATTCAAGCAATGTGGAAATTGCCGAATAAATAGCTGCTTTTGATCGCATGAGATTTTGAATGTCTGCCTGGGTAATAACGATATCCCGCTTTGTAGAAGTTATGCTTCTATCAACCAGGACAAATTCATAACCGTTGTCAGTTTTTCTCAAACGGTCTGAATTTATTCCTTTCTGGAAATTGCCTGTCCTGTCAATCACACCACTCCTTGTCAGATTAGCCAGACAGTCTAAAAGTCCCGATCCACAGATACCGCTCGGCGGCGCGTCGGCAATTGTTTTATAAACAACGTCGTATTTTTTCGTAATCGTTACCTTTTCTATTGCACCCTTAGCCGCACGTGTGCCACAGGAAATACCACTGCCTTCAAAGGAAGGACCTGCCGATGCGGAACAACACACCATCCAGTCTTTATTTCCCAGCACAATCTCACCATTCGTACCGATATCAATAAGCAGTGATAACATATCGGCCTTATCCAATCTGATCGCCAGGGCGCCCGAAGAAATATCTCCACCCACATAGGCACCAACACACGGAAGTGTGTAGAGCAAGCCGTTGTTATTAATTTTAATCCCCACATCACAAGCTTTCAATGGCGGCACAAAACTTGCCGCTGGAAGATATGGTTCTTTTCTGATATTCGTAGGATCCAACCCAATGAGAAAATGGGTCATTACGGTATTTCCGGCACAAACTACAGCACTAACATCATGGATACTGATGTGATTTCTCTTAATAAGGGTAGAAATAAGATGATTAATGTCCTCAACGAGCACCTCCTGCATAAGCGCCATTGCATTATTTTGTGCAGCATAAATAATCCTCTGGATATAATCATCTCCGTATTTAATTTGTGAATTATAGGTAGCTTCAATATCAATCGTCTCTCCGCGGGAAAGATTCAGGAGATGTGCAACCACCGTAGTTGTCCCTACATCTACTGCAACACCATAATTCCCGTCGCTGACATTGCCACCCTGTATTTCAATGATTTCAACCGATGGGCCTCTGTATCCCAGTGTCGCCGTAACCTTCCAGTCACTGCTCCTTAAGATACCCGGGAGGCGCTTTAAAACATCAAAATTTGTTGTTATCTTTTCTAAAGGAATATCTGCTTTAACCATTATTTCCCTACACAGCCGCTCATAATCTGCCATACTATCATCCAAACTCGGTAGCGGCAGTTCAAGGTAAATCTTATTCACCAATGGGTCTTGCTTAAAGTGCTCTACTTTCGATGTAGCGGCTGCCAAGGAACCAGAAAATTGGGGAAAATCACTCACAAGTATTTGACTTTTATCAAGCTTCGATTCTTCAGGAATTATTACTTCCAAGTCACCGATCACCTTCGTACTACACGCCAGAACATATCCCTTTTGTGCTTCTGATACCGATATGTGGGAAGTGGGCATGCTTTCAATCATACCAGAACCCAGAACAACTTTACACTTACCGCACGTGCCATCGCCGCCACACAAGGCATTGATAAATAAATCGCCTTTGTAAGCAGCATCGAGGATAGTTTTACCCTTTTCAATTTCCACCGTGATGTCAACCGGAAAGAAGTGTACTTTATACCGTGAGTTTTCCATATTTATATCCTAAAACCAAGTTTCTCAAACAGTTTCATATTACGGCTTCCATACCGTTTTTAGATAAGATGGAAGCCCTGAAGCTTCTCTGGGTCCTACCAGGATTTCCCACCCAAGGGTCTCCTGAAGTTTTCCAGACATCACGGCAACAAGACCAGGAATTATCAATTTTTTGTGCTTTACCTTTGTCTCGACCTTTGCATCCGTCATAGCCTTAGCAACAACCTTATCATTTAATTTATCACCGGAGTAAGCCGTTAATACGGAGGTACCACCGGTATCCACAGACAAAATATAGGCAGGAACCCGGCTCGACTCAACCTCACCTTCAACCGTATAGTAGGTAAGTGAAAAGTTTGTAGTAAATAATATAGGAGAATCTTCCCTGACATCACCCACCGCATATAATTTTGGTTCTACCTGAATTGGTTTCTGCGGGTCGGTAAATATATTTGTTCGTGCAGTAAGCAACGGCATAATTGCCCAGGGTTCGCATGCATCGACTGCAACGATACCCGCATACTTAAGTAAATACGTGTTTGCCAGCGAAATTTCCTGGAACGGGTCTTCATCATGCACAAAGGTAATCATAGGGAATCCAAAGGCACGGAAGTTTTTCTTCAATGCTGCCCGTCTTATCTTGGTAAGTTTTTGAAGCACTTCCTTAGGATTACTGCCGCTCACATCTAATACAACATCTTCAACACCTGCCTTCTTCACGCGTTCAGCCAGGTCGGCAAGTTCTTCAAGCGTCGGCGCCGTCACCGTCATCGGGCACTTCTTTTCATTCGCCAATCCTGCCATAGCCTCGCAATTCCCTGCATTGGCGCCATGGATCAACGGCCTCTTTTCTGCACAATTTTGCAAAGCCGCCTTCATCGTATCGACCGACTCACTACTCAAAATAATACTCAAATGAGAACCGCCACTGACCTTCTTTGCCGCTTCAGCAAATTTTTCTGCATTATTGCTTGTGTTGATGATGGCTATCAAATCGATCTCAATCTCAGTGCCAACACGGGCGATTTTCAAACCATTAATCTTTTTCAAACGGTCGCTAAAGTCAGCTTCATTCAAATCGTCCCGGATAGTAACGGCAACACCGGTAGGATGATAAAATTTCTCCTCGTGTCTGAATAAGACATTTTCCTCACCAATCTGAACTTGCCTGGCGCCTGTGCCGACAGTTACCAACTTAATCGGAGGCGCTGAAGCTGCCCCCAAAACATTCTTAGCCGCTTCGCTTACATCGGGACAATCTGATAAGTTTGCCTTTTTTTGCGCCAGTTGCATAGCAAATGCCAGGCATGTAGGTCTTCCGCACTTCTTGCAATTTGTTTTGGGAAGTAGTTTGTAAATGTCTAATCCAGTTAGTGCCATTCTTTACTATCCTTTCACATAAATAAACTTGCTCAGCATCAAACGAACAACCACCCATTCACCCCATTCGCAAAAAGAGGATAAAAAGGTGGTTCCTGTGCACAAGAAACTTCCCGCTGATAATGGGCAATTACCATAAAATTATGTTGTTAAATCATCATTCTTCTGTATAATTTTGCTGACTAATCCATACTTGAGCGCCTCTTCGGATGACATCCAGAGATTCCTTTTGGTATCCAACTCTACCTTAGCCATAGGCTGTCCCGTCTCAACAGAAATCAACCTATTAATCTTTTCCCGGCATTTGAGTATTTCACTGGCTTCTATTTGAATATCGGCAGCAGTCCCATGAATACCGGTGGAAGGCTGATGAATAAGAACACGTGCATTGGACAGACTGAAACGATTCTCCTTTTCTGCGCCTAGTAAAATAATCACCGCAGCGCTGGCAGCAACACCTGCGCATACAGCCTTTATCCTCGGCTTGACAAACCGCATCATATCATAGATCGCAAAACCGGCATCGGCATCTCCTCCGGGAGAATTAATAAACATTTTAATATCCGCATCACCCTCCCCTTCAAGGAGTAGAAGTTGTGTCATGGTCTGTTGTGCCATCTTCTTCGTCACTTCATCCGTTACCATAATCGTACGCATTTTCAATAATTTTGCAACGAGATCACCACCACCTTGGCGTTTCTCCTTGTCTTCGCCTGGGCATTCTTCCTGATTCTTCAGACATGGCACATCAAAGATCATCAATGGACTCCTGATAAAAAAGTATGGGTATAATTAATCCTTTTTCAGCGATTTCTTAGTGTCGCTTTATTTATGCAAGGCTATAGAACAAAATAGCCGTTGTGTTTCCTGCTACTCATCCACAGGAAACATGTATGTACAGGTTTTGGTGCCTCACCGTCTCCTTACTTATTTTGCGTTGCCGGACGTTATATCACTTTCAGAACATCGGCGCTAAGGTTAATGCCGGATGGTTTACCTTCTGCATGTATGCAGCAACCTCTTCTTCCGTCTGCGCAACCGTTTCATCAGCAATCTTCGTGAGGAAATCTTCAAGACCCATCTCTTCGGCAGTTTTTGCCAGTATCTCCGCCAATTCTTCCTTTAACGCCTTAGGCATCCAAACGACACGGGCCAACCCGCCATCAGCCGAAACAAATTTCCTGCTACTCAGATAAAACTTGCTATGTCCCATAAAACCGGGAGTTTGCAACCCACCGCCGACGGTTCCCGCCAGTGTGGAGAACTTCATGCCGCATGGAGTCATTTCCGTAAAATCACGGTCTACTACCATGATCCCATTGGTCATAGGCAGCATGGCAGATATACACTCGAAGCACCCGCAGCTTGTCATGGGGTCTGTCATAATACTATACAAACTCACCTTTTCAAGGGATCTGTTTGATCCGTTGTAAATGAATGAATTCGTGCCTTCCCACTGGCCAAGTCTGTCATCAACAGTTTTTCCTCTTTCTATGGGCTGATTCGGCCCGGTTGGATTAATCTCATAACCAGCCTTTCCATCCAGCCAGCTCACGGAACCACACAAACCAGAACGTTCAGGTGTAACAACACAAATATGGGTTGGTGCAAAGCTCTGACAGAGCGTACAACTATAAAACAAGTTTACCGAGTCATCTGTCATGCCTTTCAGCCGTGCATCACGCTCTACATATGCCGCGCGCACGTCCTTCAGGAGCCTTTCCACATCTTCCTTTTTCGTATACAAAGTTACCTGTACCTTGTCAACGATGGCACCAAAATCGCCATGGAACTTGGCATGAATAATGTCGCCTATATGCTTAATCCTGAAGCCCGCCTTAAACGCCTCCTTACTAATGCGGTGACGGATCATATCTCTCTGCCCCATGTGGAACAATCCCTGGGCCTCACCGAGGAACCGGTGCATTTGCCGTTCAAAAATCGGCTCAAAATCAGACTGCATCTTTCGCCCGGCGACCTCGACCATAATACCCAGAGAGACGCCTGGACCAGGAGGAATTCCTTCCAAATCAGGGCCAACCACCTGAATCTTACCATCCGTAACGTCATCAATTTCTTTCGTACGCACATATTCAAAGGCCGGCACGCCAGGACCACCGATTTCAATTTGCATGTCCTCTCTTCTGATGCGCTCTCCCTCAAAGGCGGGGCCATATGCCACGGGAATATCCAGCTTATGAATAGATATTTTCAAGCCACGCACTTCTACGCACTTATCAACAATCTTATCAATCGGTACCCGAGAAACCACGTGTTCGTATGTGCAAACACCTGTTGGCAATATTTCCGGAATGTCAATATTGGTAATCGTTGGGAAGCCGTAGTTGATTGCGCCTGCTGCATTCGCATATTGTTCATCTGTGACAGCAGTTCCTAATGCCAGAACAAAAGCAAAGATACGGTTCTTATTATACAAAAGATTCCTCCTCGCTTCACCTGGTGGCACATTTCCAAATGAAAGGGCTGCCCTGTTAGCAAAACCAAGGGCATACACGGCTGCAGAGGTTTCTCTCCCAAAAGGTACGAGCCGGGTATCCCAACCCATCTGTACCCCTTTTTCGGCTAACTGTTCGGCAAAAGTGACCCCAAAGTTATCTGATTGCATAAACACATAGAGATTCTTTTGCTGAAGTTCCCTGGCTATCTTCACGGCCGTATCTGCATCAGGCGCACACCCCACAATTGCAGCAAACCCTGGCGCCGTACCATCAACGAACTCAATGCCGCGTTCACGCAGGATAACATCATCGGCAGCGCCAAGCCATATTCCATCTACCGGATGAGGCCCTATCAAATATTTACAGGCCTCATAAATTTCCTCAGAAAAAAGCGTTGCCATACCGGCATCCAAGGTATGCCCAAGGTAAGGGACCCAGTGTTTTTCTGCTGGCAGTGGCGGAAGCATGCTTCTTGCCATCCCCATAATATATTCACAATCTTCCAACGTTTTCACGGCAACGCCCGTCATAGAATAAATGATGGGTAAATAATACGCCGTGTTAGGAAACTCCACCTTACAATCGCGTCCCTTTTGCGCAATCGCGTCAGCCAGCTTTTTATCAGCCTTATCTACAATTTGATTTGCACCACGAATGGCGGCAGTACAGATAATCTTTGACATACGGATACCCCTTCAAATCTTTTTATTAATGATGTCCTGTTGGCTTACACTCCCTTTCCAGGGCCCTTCTCTCAGCCATATCGTACAGCTTCCTCTCCTTTTTCACATTAATGCCTAGTGCGTCTCTCTTCTTTTCGATGTGATCCATGAGCATCTTGCCTATCTTCTTTAAATCTGGTTCAAAATCCCACCTGGCACCAACTAACTCTTCCATCTCTTTTGTTAATAACCTCTGCATATCAGGCGCACCAGCCACAGGTGAATTCATGCCAAAGACGGTATAAATCCCGGAAGCTACTAAAAATTGCCCGATAGCAATTGCCTTTTCACTCATCCATTCCGTGCATGCACCAGCAACCGGCAATTCGCATATATCATTTCCCAATCCACCCTCTTTCACCATTTCGCTAACGGCGATAAGAATACGGCTGTTATCAACGCAAGCGCCCGAATGCAAAACCGGTGGTATACCAACTGCCTCACAAACCTCTTTCAGCCCTTGGCCACACGCATCTTTCATTTCAGGAACCATTAACCCGTCGGAGGCGCATTGCCCTGCAGCACAACCAGTCGCCACCACCAGGAAATTATTTGCAATTAACTCTCTTGCCAGATTGATATACGATGGTTCACACACACCCGCCTTGGGACTCGTACAACCGGCAATACCCACAACACCCCGAATCCTGCCGTTAATAATATTATCATTTAATGGCCGGTAACTTGCCCGATACCTGCCGCCCAGCATATATTTGATCGTCTCATGACTAAAACCAGCAACGATACTCGGCTCAGCGCTGGCCGGAATAAACACCTTTTCTTTGTTTCGGTTTTTATAATTTCCTATAGCCATCATGATAATCTTTTTCGCCGCTTCAAGGGCATGTTCATCTTCAAACTCAACGTGCTCTGCGCCAAAAATCTTTGCCTTTGACAGGGTTGTTATCAGTTTCGTATGGAATTGTTTTGCCGTGTCAGCGAGCGACTGCATTACGCACTGGATATCAACAACCATCGCCTCAACAGCGCCTGTTGCAATAGCTGCTTCCTGAACGGTCATATGGCCAGCCATAGGAATCCCATGCCGGACGAGGAGTTCGTTGGCAGTGCAACAAAGACCGGCAAGCACGACACCCTTTGCCCCCACCGCTTGAGCAGCCTTGGTAACTTCCGGATCACCGCAGGCAAGGACAATGGCCTCAGCAAGTTGTGGTTCATGTCCGTGAACAATAATATTAACATGGTCCTTTTTTATAACACCCAAATTTGATCTTCCCTGCGTAGGCTTTGGGGTACCAAACATAATATCCTGCAGCTCCGTTGCTATCATACAACCGCACCAACCATCTTCTAATGCCACACGCATGGCCTGTTTCGTGAGGTTCCGATAATCCTGATCACCACCCATCCCCGTCCGGTGCATACTCTCAGTGACCTCACGATCACTGGCCCTTGGCGCAATACCTAATTTCTCCCATATCTTCTGGCGCGCCTCGGGTGCCCTCTTCAAGAATAGTAAGGTGCCGTAAGGCTTTCCAAACTCCATTAACGCCATCTCACCTACTTCTTCGGCAATTTCATTAATCTTCCGGTCCTTTGTCTTTATCCCAAAACACTCAGCAACCATCATCAGCTTCTCAACGTCTTTAATCCGATACCCGGGAGCCTCGCCCCTTGCGGTGGAAACCAGAAGATGTG
>JAUPKS010000154.1 GCA_030837315.1 Planctomycetota bacterium | reverse complement strand
ATCGAATCTTTCAAATTGACAAACTGTATTTGAAGGGAAAAGTTCAAGGGCGCATCATTGCCAACACGGAAAACTCGGGTTGTATGCAAAACCCTGATAATCAAGCCAGAGTCCATGATTTGCCCGAACACCTGCCTGTACGTGTTCGCACTCAGACACGCCACGCGCAAGCAGGTTTGGAAAAACAGATTGATCTGATGGTTTACAGACTTTATGACCTCACGCCGGAGGAGATTGCAATTGAGGATAAATTAAAATGGCTGGAACAGATTAGCGAGTTCACCAGCATGGTTTTAAGTGGCCGGGAAAAGGAATTAAGAGAAAAATTGAGAGTATGTGAGATATACATAGACGGAAATAAATAATCATGGCAAAAAGGAAAAATAACAATAGTTCCAAATATTGATTTGCCGAATGGAATTTTAGTTTGGGAAAATAAATAAGCGCCCCGATAGTCTGTGTTGTATCCAAATACCGCTAAACAGTTTTCCTGACCTCGTCGGGCGTTTAGCTAAAAGTGGCGCATGGAAAATCTTTGGTAAAGTTTTTTTAATTACTGCCAAAGCGAAATGTCGTAGCAAATCCGCTTCGTCCATCGTAATTCCATTCCTGGCTACCTTCCCGGAATCTATGCGTAACGGCCTTTCCCATGTCCAATGTCATGTCAAACTCCTTTGCCCAGATCGAAAAATTCTTGTTCACAATTTGGGTGGGTTTATCGGGATGTCCTGCGCCATGGAGTAGTTCAACGTCTAAAGTCAGATTGTCTGCCACCACTGCCTTCTTCTGCCAGGGGGAAGACTCCACATGCATAGGTACATGTTTTACGGTAATCCTCTCATGCGGTACTTTTGCAAAGCTGAATACATGATTTTGAAAGATATCAAGTAATGCATTTTTCTGAACGGCTGCGGCCTTTTCATCCAGATAAAAGACTATCCAATTTTTGTCGGGTCGTGCCGTTAAGTCTGTTATGCCAATTACGGTTTGGCCAGCTAGTGAATATTGCCCGTAATTTCCCTTTTGGATACGAAAAACACCGGTAATTTTACACGTCTTGTTATGAGTAGGTTCACTTCCAAACAGGCACGGACAGCCGGGATTACAGGTGCATCCCTCAAAATATTCACCTTCGATTGACCAGACAGGTTCAGCGAAAAGAGTACTGGAGATACCAAACGACAGAACAAGAGCTACAAATCCAAGAAATAGATATCTATTCATCCCCATCATTCATTTCCTCCCACAAAAAGTGAACTATTAGATTATTTGCCCTATGGTAGTGTTTAAATGGCTACTTCTAATGTAATGGTGGTAGCATAATCAGGCCGGAAGTCTTTGTCAAGATATAAAGGTGACCTTAGAACAGAAATTACAGACGAATCAAACAAAAGAAAATTTTTTTATGCAGGTTAAAATTTACGTAATTATTGCAGTTCAATAAACAGTCTATCGGAAATGCCTTAGCATCCAACCCGCAAAAAATTTTACAAGTTTTGTTGAAAACACTTATCGATTAGTGTATATATACTGCATGAAAAATCTCCATTTCCGTTTCATCAAGGCGTAATTGTTCCAAAATATATATCAGGGAAAAAACCGGATGGACCTGGTTAGACGATTAAAGATCGATTTCGAAAAAGAACTCATTTCCACCATTCAGCTCTATTTGATGAGCATTTTGAACACCAGCGACACTGTGCATGATGTGGATGGAGAGGTGATTAGCGAAATTAATGCCTCTTCGTATTGCAAAACACTTCGGTTTGTCAGCGGACGAAAAGATTTATGCCTGTCTTACAGCCGTGAGCTGGCGAAAAGTGCCATCCAATTCAAAAAACCCTTTGAGGACGTCTGTCCGGGCGGTTTAACCATCCTCTCAATGCCACTTTGCCTGGACGAAAAAACTGTCATCGGTGCACATTGCGTGACGATTTCCAATCCACTCCGTTCAAAGTTCAGTGTATATGACAGTGCCGAACAGTTCAATGTCGATGCCCATATTCTATGGGATGCCGTGAAAAAAACACCTCCTATACCAAGACCAATTTTGAAGATTGCTCGTGAGCAGGCGATTTTGACAACCGAGCTGATGTCAAAGATTATGAGCCGTATGTATACCCTGAAAGAGAGTGAAGCGGCCATGGCAAAAAAATACCATGATGCTGAGGAGATTTTTAGAAGCCACAAAATGAATAAGTAATCAATGATGTTAAATTTATAGCTTGAAATTTCCAC
This sequence comes from Planctomycetota bacterium, assembly GCA_030837315.1. Lineage (GTDB taxonomy): Bacteria > Planctomycetota > Brocadiia > Brocadiales > Brocadiaceae > Brocadia. Next base: position 9,312 of record JAUPKS010000154.1, on the reverse strand, counting down.
GGGAAATGCTAAACTTTCTGGCAGTTTGCTTCTATATGCTTACATCGCTGTGAGTTCGTGTTCATCATAACAATAAAATCTCTGAAGCTTGTGCCGTTTACAAGACCTACCTTTAGATAGGAGGATGTACGGAATGAGAAGTATTGCATTGCTTAACCAGAAGGGAGGCGTAGGAAAAACCACCACAACTGCAAATCTGGGTGCCTGTCTCGCAATGTTGGGGAAAAAGGTATTGACTATTGATATGGACCCGCAAGCCAATTTGAGTGTACATCTTGGGGTGGATATTCATAATTTAAAGCACTCCGTGTATCATCTCATTATGGGGGAGTGCAAACCGGAAGAGGTGATTTTGCATACCGCGGTGCAGGGTTTGGATATTATTCCCGCCAATATAGAGCTCTCCGGGGCAGAGATTGAGTTGGTTGGTATTGTGGGGAGAGAGACGGTACTCAAGGAATATTTGGGGAATGTCCTCGACCATTATGATTATGTGCTTGTTGATTGTCCTCCCTCCCTTGGCTTGCTAACTCTCAATGTCCTGACCTTTGTGCATGAGCTCTTTATTCCCTTGCAGACTGAATTCTTTGCGCTCCAAGGGGTAAGTAAATTGTTAGATACGTATGAAGTTGTCCGGAAGAGACTAAATAATTATCTGGAAATTACGGGGATCATTTTTTGTATGTACACCAGCCGTGCCCGGCTTTGCAACGAGGTTATTGAAAAGATTAGAGAATATCCTCCGCTCGGACATAAGGCATTTAACACGATTATTAGAAAAAATGTAAAACTCTCAGAATCGCCAAGTCACGGTAAGCCAATTATCTCCTATGCGCCGGGTTCGCATGGTTCTGAGGACTATATAGCCCTTGCTAAGGAAGTGGTACAACAGGAAAATGGTAAAAAGGCATAGTGAATGTCAAAATAAAAATGCATAATCTTACCAACAGGTCATCCCTACCCATGATTTCGCAGGAATGACATTTTCTTTAGTCGTCGACTATAGCTTGGCCATAGTAGGATTTCATTTTATTTAAGCGGGTTATACGATGTATGTCACAGAGGGTCCCCTTAGACTTCGCCGTGAGCGCAGTCGAACGAAAAGGGGGCGAGGGGGTTGTAAGATAGCCCGGGAAAAACACAACCACCTGAATCCCCCTTTATTAATGGGGACTTAAACGAAATAATTTAATTAGTGTTTTAGAATTTTTATAAATAATTTTGTAAACGGGGCTTATTTCCCGTTTATGCCGGTCTTTATGGTCTGCATAGTATTGGTTGGGAGGAAACATGGGGAAGGATAGTGCGCTTGGCCGCGATCCATTGAATTGGATGAAGGTGGTGAAAGAGAGTAAAAAATCAGTTTCTTTGGGGGATGCAAATACATCAGACCAGAATACCATAAAAAATGACCAGCAGCCCAATTCCCCGATAATGGCTAAACAACAAATACCCTATCCGGAAAATAATGATAAGACGTCACATATCCAAAAACTATCGCAGCCTCCCGATAAAATTGAGAAGAGAGCCGACAACGCTGCAGTACCAAAACAAAAGGTTGTAATTGGGCGATTGTACGAGAAGCCATCGGCAGAAAAGGTGAAATCAATACCGCATAGCGAAGGTGTCGTTCGGGAGTCCAGGCCGTATATCGAACCATCACTTCAGGCATCCAGAGGCGTACAACCGATTCAGAGAAATGAACCGGAAATAAATCGTGTGCCTTTCTCTATGCCTGCGGAAAGAACTTCTTCCTATATCATCGTTGCCTATACAGCTCTTTTGCTTGTCTTGGGATATTTTGTATACAGCGACCTCTCAAAGCGGACGAGCAAAATTGAGGCGAGGCTTTTTACTATAGAAAAGGCTTTGCGTTCGAAACCGCATTAAGATTTGATCGTGGCATGTTCTCCGCGGAATATTTTTATCTGGCCGTTGTCTAGCTTCAGCATTAAACCACCGTTATTAGAGATATCAATGACCTTTCCCGTGTAGTCCGTATCACAGTCCGTGATGGTTAATTTTTCGCCAACAGTAATGCAAAGGTCTTTCCATCGCTCTGTAATGTATCCAAAGTGTTCATCCATTAATATTGAAAGCCACTTGTCTATATCCTGAAGTAGCGCCTTTGCAAGGAGTATACGATCTATAAATCCTTTTTTTTCTATGGCAAGTGAGGTTGCCGGCAGGCGCGTTTGTTTTGGCAGCTCATTTTCTGTAGTATTGACATTAAGGCCAATACCGACCAGGAATGTTGATTGTTTTTTTAATCCCTTGTCCAATTCTACTAACACGCCACCTACCTTTTTTCCTCCGATCAGAATGTCGTTGGGCCACTTAATTTCTGCGGGAATTTGCAGCGTTTCACGGATTGTTTCTGTAATCGAAACAGCCATTGTTCCTGTTAATAAACAGAGGTGGTCGGGTGGCATGTTGTGCCTTAGTAAGAGAGTAAAAAGTAAACCCTTATATCTTGAGCAATACCATGAATGGCCTGCACGTCCCTTTCCCCGACTTTGCTCTTCGGCAAAAATTACGGTGCCATTTTTAAAACCTGTGCAGGCAATTCTCTTGGCAATATCCATCGTTGAAGTTGTTTGTTCATAAGTGACTACCGAACTTCCTACAATCTTTGTTCTTAATCCCTTGGTGATTTCTTCCGGGTTTAAACGTTCTGGCGTACCGGGCAATATGAGTGCATACTGCAGATGATTGCTCCTTGTATCCTCAACCCTTGAAAAGGATTCTGGTTCGTGCAGGAGCCGTTCTCTTTGCAAACGTGCTGTTCCGGGATTTTTGTGTAAATTTCGAAGCGTATTATTGTCCGGGTTGGTTTGCGGCATAGATAGTTTTTGCTTACAGGGATAAATTCTGCAAAGATAATTTCTGGTAACAATATATGTCACAAATCATTTAAAAGTCAATATGAAAAGGCAAAACGGTCTTTTGCCGTTCAAAGAAGACAGGAGTAATAATCTCCTGCCATACTGACAGATGTTGTTTTGGGGAGAAATTTTTCTGCTGTCACAATGACATGTTTTGTGTAAACATTTTGATTCTAGTTTGCAATTGTATTGGTATAAAACGATATATAGTAATTGGTTAAGGTTTTTTGTGTTTTTGTGCATTTTGGGGTATTCTATTTGCTCAATTCGAGTTACGGAAAGATTTCTAGATGTTTGTTTTTTACTTTGTTTTCTATAAAAAGCATAAAATGTTGAAAGGAGGTAGTACTCAATGGCGAAGCAGCTATCCTTTAATGAAGAGGCAAGGGCGGCTATTGCTCGAGGCGTTACAAAACTTGCCAGAGCGGTTAAGGTTACCTTGGGGCCAAGGGGAAGGAATGCAGTATTGGATAAGGGATATGGGAGCCCTACAGTAACCAAGGATGGTGTATCGGTAGCTGAGGAGGTTGAACTGAAAGATCCTTATGAAAATATAGGAGCCAGGTTGGTACGGGAGGCTGCATCGAAGACCAGCGATATTGCTGGTGACGGTACGACTACGGCTACGGTTCTTACCGAAGCCATATTCCTGGAAGGACTCAAGTGTGTGACATCGGGAGCTGATCCCATGGCGCTCAATAGAGGAATGCGTAAAGCGCTGGACAAGATTGTAGAAAAACTCAAAGAGATGAGTAAAAAAATCAAGAACCAGGCAGAGATTGCAAGTATTGGTTCTATTGCAGCGAACAACGATCCGGAAATCGGGAAAATGATTGCCGATGCAATGGACAAGGTAGGGAAGGATGGTGTTATTACCGTTGAGGAGGGAAAAGGCCTTGAGACCACCGTGGATGTCGTAGAGGGTATGCAATTTGATCGCGGTTATCTCTCTCCCCATTTTGTCACGAATCCCGATTCAATGGAGGTTGAATTCAAAGATCCTTATATTTTAATCTTTGAGGAAAAGATATCGGCCATCAAAGGACTGGTTCCGCTTTTGGAAAAGATAGCAAAGGCGGGGAAGCCGCTCTTTATTATTGCAGAAGATGTTGAAGGGGAGGCGTTGGCGACGCTGGTAGTCAATAAACTTCGCGGTACAATAAGTTGTGCAGCGGTAAAGGCGCCGGGATATGGTGACCGGAGAAAGGCCATGCTGGAAGACATCGCCATGCTTACCGGCGGCAAGTCGATATTTAAAGACCTGGGTATCCAGCTGGAAAGTATAGATATCCGCGACTTGGGACGGGCAAAGAAGGTTACCATTGATGCCGATAATACGACCATCATTCAAGGTGCCGGGAGTGCTGATGCTATCTCGGGACGTATTAAACAAATTCGTAACGAAGTTGATGCGACGACATCTGATTATGACAGAGAAAAGTTACAGGAGCGCCTTGCGAAACTCGCTGGAGGCGTTGCTCAGATATTAGTCGGTGCGGCTACGGAAAGTGAGATGAAGGAAAAGAAGGCTAGGGTCGAAGATGCGCTTCACGCCACAAGGGCGGCAGTAGAAGAAGGTGTTTTGCCTGGCGGTGGTGTTGCGCTGCTGAGGGTAGCAGAGTGCCTGGGTGATCTTAAACTTAAGGGTGATGAGGCTATGGGTGTCGATATTGTAAAAAATGCCCTGTCTGCGCCCGCAAAACAGATATTTAAGAATGCAGGTATGGAAGGGGCGGTAGTCGTTCGAAAGATATTAGAATCTAAAGATAAGGCATTTGGCTATGATGCGGAGAAGGAGACATACTGCAATCTGATTGATGCGGGTGTTATAGACCCGACCAAGGTGACCCGGAGTGCATTGTTAAATGCCGTAAGTATTGCCGGTATCCTGCTAACAACGGAATGCATCATTACCGACATCCCTTCGAAGGAACAAGAGAAGATGCCTGGTGGTATGGGTGGTATGGGTGGCATGGGTGGCATGGGTGGTATGGGTGGTATGGGTGGTATGGGTGGCATGGGGATGTAATCTGCTAACAGAATAAATTAAGTATAAAAATTTTGGCAAATTTCAGTATTTTGATGTTTTATTTTTCATGAGGAGGTAAATAAAGAAAATGATCAGACCGTTAGATGATAGGGTGGTTATTGAACCAATGGAAGCCGAAGAAAAAACAGCTGGTGGAATTCTATTGCCTGATACCGCAAAGGAGAAACCCATGAAGGGGAAGATCATAGCTGTCGGTGATGGGAAGATGCTGGAAAGTGGAAAGAGGGCAGAACTTTTAGTAAAGAAAGGGGATAAAGTCCTTTACGGAAAGTATGCTGGAACCGAGGTTACTGTTGACGGGAAAGAATATCTGGTTATGAGAGAAAGTGACATTTTAGCGAAGATCGAGTAATATGGGTCTGGTTTTAGGGTTTCTAAGGATTTAAACATTTTGGAGGTTGTGAAATGGCAGCAAAACAATTACTTTATGATGAAGATGCCAGAAAGTTGCTCCAAAAAGGGATTAGGCAGCTAGCAGACACCGTCCGAGTAACTATGGGTCCTACGGGAAGAAATGTGATCATTGAAAAAGGATTTGGTACGCCGTCAGTTACAAAAGATGGTGTAACGGTGGCAAAAGAAGTTGAACTAAAAAATCCCTTTGAAAACATGGGGGCAAAGATGGTTTGCGAGGTTGCATCAAAAACCAGCGATGTTGCGGGAGACGGTACTACTACGGCTACCATTTTTGCAGAGGCTATATTTAATGAAGGGTTGAAAAATGTAGCTGCAGGTGCAAATCCCATGGCGATTAAGAGAGGCATTGATAAGGCCGTGGAGATTGTGGTTGCAGAACTGAAGAAGATAAGTAAACCTGTGAAGGGACGCGCCGAAATCGCTCAGGTAGGAACGGTTTCTGCTAACAACGATGCATCGATCGGAAACCTGTTGGCCGACGCCATGGAAAGGGTCGGCAAGGACGGGGTGATTACCGTGGAAGAAGCGAAAGGAATAGAGACTACTTTGACGGTTGTAGAAGGTATGCAATTCGATAAAGGGTATCTGTCCCCGTACTTTATTACCGATGCACAGAACATGGAAGTCGTCCTGGAGGATGCCTATATATTGATTCACGAGAAGAAGGTGTCGAGCATGAAGGAACTCCTTCCCTTGCTGGAAAAGATTGCTGGCGGCGGAAAACCCTTGTTGATTATTTCCGAAGATGTAGATGGCGAAGCGCTGGCAACTTTGGTAGTAAACAAACTCCGCGGTGTGTTGAGTTGCGCTGCGGTAAAAGCCCCCGGTTTTGGAGATCGCAGGAAGGCAATGTTGGAAGATATTGCCATATTAACGAAGGGACGCGCTATTACAGAGGACTTAGGTATAAAACTGGAAAACCTGGGAATCGAAGACCTTGGTCGTGCAAAAAGGATTACTATCGATAAGGAAAATACAACGATTATTCAGGGCGCAGGAAAGAAGGCTGACATACAGGCCAGGATCGCTCAAATCAAAAATCAGATCGAACAGACAACCTCAAATTATGATAAAGAAAAGCTGAGCGAGAGGCTTGCGAAGTTGGCGGGCGGCGTGGCTATTATCAATGTGGGTGCTGCTACTGAGGCTGAGATGAACGAAAAGAAGGCCCGTGTAGAGGATGCATTGCATGCGACCCGTGCAGCTGTTGAGGAAGGGATTGTGCCCGGCGGTGGTGTGGCGTTTATTCGGGCGATACCGGCCATTGATGAAGCACGTAAAAAAGTCAAAGGAGATGAAAAAGTTGGCGTGGATATCATTGCGAAGGTGCTTGAGGCTCCTTTACGTCAAATTGCCTCAAACACGGGCGTCGATGGTTCCGTGGTTGTGGAAGAAGTAAAAGAGCTATCGACCAATATGGGATACGATGCAAATACGGGAAATTATGTGGATATGCTTGATAAGGGTATTGTAGATCCGTCTAAGGTGTCGAGGGTTGCCTTGCAGAACGCGGCAAGCGTTGCAGGGCTCTTGTTGACCACGGAAACCATAATTACCGAATTAAAGGAGGATGAGGAAGAAAGGCAGATTGAGGGCAGTATCCGTTAATTTGGGTTTAGCACGAATTTGAAATATCAGAAAAGTAAAAAGGCTGCGTTACGTAGCCTTTTTACTTTTATATTCTCGTGAATGGTATTTCAAAGGATAATAATAAATAGATTTGGTTTGTTTTTGAGAGGACGGTAAAACATCTTGATTTTATGCAGTTTCATATACTATAATTTTGTTTCAGCGTTATGTTTGTCGGATAGTATCCATTTATAAAATCACTACTTACTTTATATACAAGAATACATGGAAGAAGACTTTTACAAAGTGCTTGGAGTTGATAAAAAAGCAAGCGGAGAAGAGATAAAAAAGGCTTATCGAAAGATTGCCTTAAAATACCACCCCGACAGAAATCCTGGAAATAAAGAAGCCGAACAGACATTTAAGAAGGCAGCAGAGGCTTATGGTGTGTTGGGAGACTCTGATAAGAAGCGGAAATATGATCAATTCGGAATGGATGGCCTGAGAGGCACCGAGTCTCATGGGTATAGCACATTTGAAGATATTTTTGATGCATTTGGAGATATTTTTGGGGGCGGAAGTATCTTCGAAGACTTTTTTGGTGGAGGCGGGGCCCGGGGAAAGGCTGCACGGAGAGGGGCAAGTCTCAAATGTGATATTGAGGTCGATTTTAAAGATATAGCTGCTGGTGTTGAAAAAAAGATTGAGCTAACGAGAAAAGAAGTTTGTGACGTTTGTCGTGGAACTGGTGCACGAGAGGGTACTTCTCCGGTAACCTGTCCTTATTGTAGAGGGAGAGGTGAGGTGCAGCAGTCGCAGGGTTTTTTCACATTGCGTACTACGTGTCCCAAGTGCCATGGTAATGGCAAAATTATAGAATCGCCATGTGCGAAATGTAGTGGTTCCGGGCGTTATCCAAAAAAATCAATTATCTCGATTCAGGTTCCACCTGGTGTGGAGGATAGTACACGGCTGAGGCTTACAGGGCAAGGGGAGCCAGGCGAAACCGGGGCACCGCCGGGAGATTTGTATTGTGATATTCATGTCAAATCTCATCCGATCTTTAAGCGGCAAGGAGACGATGTGCTGTGTGAAGTTCCAATTCCTTTTGCGCAGGCAGCCTTAGGTTGTACCATTGATGTGCCCACGCTTACCGGTAATGTAGTTCAGGTAAAGATACCCAAGGGAACACAGAACAATGAGGTCATTCCGATTCGGGGAGAAGGTTTTCCTAATTTGCATGGATATCGTAAGGGAAATCTTTTAGTGCAGGTGATTGTTGAAGTGCCCACGAAAATGACCCCCAGGCAAGAGGAATTATTACGTGAGTTTGCAGAACTGGAGAAAAAAAATGTTTCGCCCAGGCAAAAGAAGTTTTTTGAAAAGATGAAGGAATTCTTTTAATTACTGATGAAGGAGAGATATGCCAACATACGATTACAAATGTAATGCATGTGACCATTCATTCGAGTTGTTTCAGCACATAAGCGAAAAGCCTATAAAAAAGTGTCCTGCTTGTGGAAAGTTAAAAGCGGAGAGAGCGATTGGGGCAGGCAGTGCTGTTATTTTCAAAGGTTCTGGTTTCTATCAGACAGATTACCGGAGCGAAGAATATAAGTCAAAAGCCAAAAAGGAAACTGAGTCGGTCAAATCTGAAAAAGCGGAAACAAAAACAACAGAAAAGAAATAACAAGACTGAAATACGATATGCCACGAATTAACTGTCCTCAATGTAAAAGAGAGTTTGTCTATCGGATAGTAAAAGATGCGCCACACTTTCCTTTTTGTAGTGAACGGTGTAAGCTTGTTGATCTTGGTGCATGGCTGGATGAACAGTATCGCATTGAGGAGCCAGTAAACCCTGAAGCGTTGAACCGAATAGAAAAAAATGGAGAAGGAAAGGAAAATGAGTGAACCAAAAACGATAAGACATGACTGGCGTGATATTTTTCGTGCCTTTAAAATGGCTTTTGATCCAAAGAAGATGTTCCTTGGGTATGCCGGCCTTCTGGCTAGTCTGGCATGGTGCGTGACGGTGGTTGCATTCTTTTCTGCGTTAAAATTGATCAGTACCCATCCCGCAACCTTTATAAAACTTGTCTTATGTTCTGCCAAAGAAGGTATCCCTGTTCTGGTTAAGAGTGTATTGTCGGTTGTTATGCCCATAGATGGCGGGGAACTTTTCGTTTTATCAATACTTATTTTTGGCCTTCTGATGATTTGGTCGTTGGTTGGTGGAGCCATTACACGAATTGCCGCGCTAGACTATGCTAAAGACGAGAGTGTTCGTTTGGCAGATGCCATGAAATTTGCCAGGAAAAAGTTCTGGTCTTATTTCTGGTCACCACTGGTGCCGTTAATTGGCGTATTCTTTTTTGCCTTGTGTAACGT
>JAUPKS010000153.1 GCA_030837315.1 Planctomycetota bacterium | reverse complement strand
TCCATAATTAATCGTGGGCGCGCCTGCGGCCTGTGCCTCCTCGCGGCTGCCATATGATATACCTGACAAGTTGACAAACAAGTTTCTGAAGTCCACATTCCCAAGAAGCAGACCAATTGGCGGCATGATAACGTCATTGACCAGTGAGGTGACGATCTTGCCAAAGGCTGCACCTATGATAATACCGACTGCCAAATCCAGCATGTTGCCCCGCATGGCAAACGCCTTGAAATCTTTTAATACATTGTTAAACACGTTCCTCCTCCTTTCAAATTTCTGAATACTAAATCAAAAATTATAGACCACCGTACCAATTAAGGTAGTGTCGTTTCTTTTATTTCCTGCCGCTGGCAATAATCTTTTCAATGGGAAAAATATCCGATAGTTTATCCATTGTTCTGTGATTTGTGTCTTGGCCAATAGATTTATAGAAGGATTTGTTAAAACAGGGAATTTGTTTTTATTTTCCATCACTAGCACCCATTATAATTTCCATAGCCGGGGAAGTAAAGGCTATATTACGCCACGGAACAGAATTTCCCCGTCCTGTCCTTGTTTGACAGAACGACGTTCACTCTATTTCAACAACAACTTCCCGGTTCACAACACACAGAATTACCTTCATTTGTTATGCTATATCCTTCCCCTTTTGTTTCACGTGGGGACCTGACGAACATTTCCTTGGTGCACGGAAATGGTTGCGTCTCTTCTACCGGGACTTCCTTCAACGGTCTTATAAATTCAAAGTGGTTTGCATATGGTTCACGTCCCAGGATATTAAATGTCTTTCGGCAGACAGATACGCACACTCCGCGGTAATACCGATGTCCATCGTCGTCGGTAACATCTCGAAACGGTCCTTTGTAAATAACGGCCTCTTTATGATCCCAGCAATGCCCTTCTTTCCCTTTGTATGCAAGCACTGTGATACTTCTAAACTCAATACCTTGAACCGTTCGCCATGGCCTTTCATCGCGTTTGGCAATCGTAATTCCATAAAACCCGGCATCCTCAAATGCCTTAAGGAATTCAAACTCCTGAAGCGCACCCGAGATACACCCACTCCACAGGTCTGTGTCCTGCTGAAGCTCCAATGGGACTGGTTCGTCCGATACAATGTCGCTGATTGCAGCGCGTCCGCCCCGCTTAAGTACCCGATAAATCTCTTGAAAAAGCATGGTTTTGTCTTTGTGGTTCACCAGATTTAAGACACAATTACTGATCACAACGTCAATCGACCCATCCTGGATCATCGGAGATGTTTCGCTGATCTGTTTTACGTATGATTCAAACGCAATAAGATCAGATTCACTTTTTATAGGATTCTTTTTCAACCACTCATCAAGCATATCTCTATCGATACGCAAATCCTGTATCTTTCCCTTACGAAACTCGACGTTGGCATATCTTAGTCGTTGTGATACCTCACTATTTGCCTTGCGGGCAAGCGCAAGCATCTCATCATTCATATCGACTCCAATTACCCGCCCGGATGAACCGACCACCTGGCTTGCAATAAAGCAGATTTTCCCGCCCCCTGATCCCAAATCCAGAACTGTCTCTCCCTCACATACATATTGTGAGGGGTCACCACAACCGTAATCGCGATCCAATACCTCCCGGGGAATTATTTCCAGGTACTTTGAATCATACGTAACAGGGCAGCAAAGTGATGCTTCCCGTTGTGATGCTGCATTACTATAACGATTTAAAACGGCTTGTTCTATCATCATAACTCCATACCTTTTTATAATTATAGAATTTCAATGTAGAGCGAAGTGCCACTTCGCTCTACACAAAAAAACTGCCAAAAGCCTAATTACTCCTCGAATTTATCGAAGAATGGATATCTTTAAACCATTAAATCAGCGAACCTCCGCAACTGCTTCCAGTTCCAGCAGTACAACCGAAACAGTGTGTACCCGTTGCAATCATACCTTTATTGAATTCTTCAAAAGACTCAATGTCCCATATTGTCCTGCGACGACCCCCAGCGGGAATTTCGAGCATCTGATTAAAATCACAGTCATAAAGCTGGCCATCCCACCCGACTGAAACAAGCGTCCTGCACATCAGGCTGTCAACTGTCTGCAGATTAAATGCGTCAACAAGAAGTTTCCTGTAGCGTTCCATCTGTCCTGCATCATTGAGACATTTTTCCCACCGCTTAATTGGCATGTTCACCATTGCATACAGATGATTAAAGACAATTCCGAATTGCCTCCCCAGTTCTTTTTTATACTGTTTTTCTAATTCTTCTTGAGACGGCGGAAGGAAAGCTCCGCCCGGATTATAGACCACATCCAATCTCAATCCGCTTTCTTCTACCCCATATCCCAACGAATTAAGCCTTCGTAATGCGTCAATGCTCATGTCAAATACACCCTTACCACGCTGTTTATCCACATTTTCCCGAGAATAACAGGGTAAAGAGGCGATCACTTCAACGCAATGATCCCTGAAAAATCCCGCCAAATCTTCCTGGCCATTAACGAACAAGACGGTTAGATTGGATCGATCTATTACACGACGCCCCAGAGAACGAGCCCGTCTAATCATATATCGGAATGCAGGATTAAGTTCCGGCGCACCTCCGGTGAAATCTACAATCTCAATTGACGGCGTATAGACAAGCAAGTCTAAAATACGTTCCGCTATCTTGTTCGACATGATTTCGGTTCGCTTCGGACCAGCATTCACATGACAATGAACGCATGTCTGGTTGCAAAATTTCCCAACGTTTATCTGAAGTATTTTAAGGGTTTTACGCCTTAGCTGGATATCGTATTGCCTTAATTTATCTTCAAAATTCATCTCTGACTCTTGCAACGTCCCTGAAATTT
>JAUPKS010000015.1 GCA_030837315.1 Planctomycetota bacterium | reverse complement strand
CGGTATTTTCTAAGGAGTTGTAAAGGGCACGAAATCCGCTTGTATAGAAATAACCAACGAGCACATCAAAAATTTGAATAATTACCCATGCCCTGTCAACTCCTCCTTCATATACACCTTGTATAACTGGCTGTAAAGACCGCCTAACCGCAGGAGTGCTTCATGACTGCCCTCTTCCACCTTCTCGCCCTTGTTTAATACTATAATCTTATCACAGTGGAGGATGGTGGATAACCGATGGGCAATGAAGATGGACGTCCTGTCTTGCGTAACCTTTTGAATGGCATTCTGGATCAAGACCTCTGAGATAGGGTCCATATTGGATGTTGCCTCGTCAAGGATTATCACCCGTGGGTCGTAAAGGATAATCCTGGAAAGAGAGATAAATTGGCGTTCGCCTACCGAGAGATTTGCACCCCGCTCGGCAATCTCCATATCAAGCCCCCTGGGCATGCGGTCGATAAAGGGCATTAATCCTAATGCCTCGATGGTCACTAAGACCTTTGCATTGGGCAAGGGATTGAACAGGGTAATGTTATCACGTAATGTGCCGGCAAATAAGAAGACATCCTGGCTCACTAATCCAATGACGTATCGCAGTCCCACCTTCTCTATTTTCCGGATATCAATCTGATCCAACAAGATAGCACCCTTTTGGATTTCATAGAGTCGCGTCAGTACACTTGCGATCGATGTCTTCCCGCTGCCAGTTACCCCCACCAGCGCGACTGACTGGCCAGGTTCTATGTGAAAAGAAATGTCTTTCAATACATAATCGTTATTGTAGGCAAACCAGACATGCTGGAATTCTATCTCTCCTTTAAAATCTCTCTGAGAAACTTCTTTGGATGGATTGGAAATGATATAATCCACCTCGGCTGGCTCTCTCATGAGACCGAATACCCGTTCCGATGACGCCATAGCGCCTTGAAAAATATTGTATTTTTCTACAATATCCCGGATGGGATCAAACAAGTCGTGAATGTACGCCAGGAATGCCACCAGGACGCCAAGGGTGAGAAAACCGTGCATGTACCTCACAGCGCCATACCAGAGCACCAGGCCAATCGCCAATGCGCTCACCAGGTTTATTGCCGGCTGGAACACCGCAAAATAGCGGATATATTTGACCTGTTCCTTTAAATAGTCATCATTGATCTCATCAAATTTGCGGTAATTCTTTTTCTCCCGATTGAAGAGCTGGATGACCTTCATCCCGGTGATATTTTCATTAAGATAGGCGTTGATGCGTGCCAGCTTGCGCCGTATCTCCCGAAACGAATTCTTCATGTGTTTCCCGAACCAGAAGGCAATCACCACGATGATGGGAAAGACGGAAAGTGTGATGACGGCAAGTTTCCAGTTGAGCATCACCATAGCCACAAATATCCCGATGATGATAAAGATGTCTCCGATTACCACAATAACACCGGCTGAAAAGAGTTCTCCAATGGCGGCAATATCGTTGGTCAGGCGTGTGACGACCCTTCCAACGGGGTTTTTATCAAAAAAAGAGACGGGGAGTGATTGGACGTGACTAAAAAGCTCCATGCGCACATCCAGCATAACCTTCTGCCCAATGGCCTGAATATTATAACTTTGCACCACGACTAATATCAGCCGTAATGTTTCGATCCCAAGGATGGCTAATGCCGTCCTGTATATTAACGCCTTATCACCCTTGTTAATGCCGTGATCAATTGCATACCCAAAGAGATACGGACCAAGCAAAAACAAAACGGTAGTAATGAGCACCATAAAGATAGACAACAAGCCTGATGCTTTATAACGCAGTACATACGACAGCAGCTTTTTAATAACTGTCCTGTCGTATATCTTACCTGTCAAAATGTCTTCACTGAAAAATTCTTCTTTATCCATAGAGCAAACGACGAAGATGCATGAGAAATGATGAACACTGCCCTTGACTTTTGAGAAACCCTGAGTTCTTAAAAATTACAAAATAGCAAATATTACTTGCTAATAGTATCTTTGCGAATGATGGGTTTCCGGTCTGCGTCTTTCGACTTTTTGCTGTTGATGTCTTTGAAGTCGGCTAACCTATGTTCACTGGTAGGGAAATTATCCCCTAAATAGGATTGGCGTGCGATGGGATTATTCAGGATTTCCTGGGTAGTGCCTCTGGCAACAACCGTGCCTTCGCTTATAATATACGAGTGATTTGTAATGCTAAGGGCTTCACGGACATTGTGGTCGGTGATCAGAAGACCGATCCCCTTATTCTTAAGTCTCAGGAGGATATCCTGTACCTCACTGACGGCAATGGGGTCAACACCGGTAAACGGTTCATCGAGGAGGATCATGGAGGGGGAACTGGCGAGCGCCCGTGCAATTTCGAGACGCCTTCTTTCTCCGCCTGACAAGGTAAACGCCTTGCTTTTTGCCAGAGATTTTAGGTTAAATTCGGTAAGTAATTCGATAAGGCGTTTGTATTTCTCGTCGGAACTGTATCGATGCGTCTCCAGAATGGCAAGGATATTTTCTTCCACCGTGAGACGCTGGAAGACCGATGTCTCCTGGCACAAGTAACCCATCCCTTTCCGTGCACGCAAGTAAATGGGAAGGCCGGTAATATCCTCGTTCTGGAAGATTATGCGGCCACTATCCGGCCGAATAATACCAATAATCATACTGAAGGAGGTGCTTTTGCCCGCTCCATTTTGACCGAGTAATCCCACAATTTCTCCGTCATTAACCTCAAAACTAACCTGATTCACAACGGTGCGATTGCCGTACGACTTTGTTAGTCCCTCTGCTCTTAGTAAATTCATAAATTATTTTATAAACGTAATAGTATTCGGAGGCCAGAATATAAAAAATGCCTTCCCCACAATATTTTCTTCCGGAACAAACTTCCATACACGGCTATCATTACTGTTTCTGCTATTGTCTCCAAGCATAAAATAATCCTTCTCTCCCAATTGAACCGGCTTGGTTGTGCCCCAGGTGCCCGCGGAAAGATTGGTATAATAAATATCATGAAATATCTTAATGTTTTCAAAGGTCGCATTTGCCTGTATGCCGCCAAAACGAATCTTGGCCGTGTCAAACGGATGAGGGTCGGGTATCGCCCCGTCGTCGTAGTCAAACACAAAAACTTTATTACTGTCTATCGAAAGAGATACGACACGGTCCACATTTGAGAACTCGATCGTGTGTCGTTGTCCGGTTTGTAAGTGGACGTCTTTTTCCAAAACGATATTTCCGTTTTTCATCAGGAGGCTTTTTTCGCCTGTATCGGTTGTAGGAATACGAGCAGTAAATACATCGCCGTTTTTTTCCAGGACAAGTTCCAAAGATTGGGAACCTTTTACGAGGGTTACATCAAAACTAATCTTGATATCACCCATTTCGTTGCGACCGGACCTGTTATTGTAACCGTTTTGGTCGGAAACACTCCGCCCAAATGTCACCAGAGCCGCATCTGAACCTCCCTGGGACAGAGTATCCAGGACAAGCGACTCGCTAGTAATCTTCCATGCATTGCTATCGGCTATCCATGTTGGGGAATCCTCTTCTTTTACTAAATAATTACTGTCATAGACTGGCAGCCATAGTGTGTTCTGCACAGAATCAGGCTTTTTTTGTATCTTATCATTGATATAAATATCACCATTAACGATTTGAAGCTTTTCACCAGGCAAACCAACAAGCCGTTTAATGTAATTCTTCTTTTTCTTTGAGAATCTTGTCGAGCCACATTGTGGACAGCGGAAGCCTGCACTCCATTCCGTATCGGGAAGTTGAACAGAACAATTTTTACACTTAAGATCATACAGTGGGTAGATAAATACTACGACGTCCCATCGCTGTGGGTTTTTAAACTTATACCAGAATTTGTTAACCACGATCCTATTCCCGCCATGGATAATCCGATTCGACAGGTTTGACCAGGCGATTGTAGTTTGACATCGCGGGCAATGCCCTTTCCGCCATAACCACGCAGGCCAGTTATACTTGATTCTGCTGTTGCAAACGTCACAGTACGCAGAGAGACTTATCTCACCCTGGCAATTTGGACACGTAGCGCCTTCGCTTTGGCGGTCGGCATAAAAAGACCAGCCGCAATTTGGGCATTTCACATCCTTGTGTTCACCCAATAAGGTTGGAGCCATTGAACCCGTCGGAATTTTAAATGCCTCTACCACGAAATAGCGAATAACAAAGGCTAGTGCGATGGCTATGGCTATGGATTCGATATTTTCGCGTAATTTACCTTTATGTTTTTTTGCCTTATCGTTCATTCTGGGGATTGCTTGTTTTTCTTTTATATCGGCCACGCTTCACCTCATTCATCAACGGATAATACAGACAAGAATGCCTTTTGCGGGATTTCTACATTCCCAACGGACTTCATTCTCTTTTTACCTTCTTTCTGTTTTTCCAAAAGTTTTCGTTTCCGTGTAATATCGCCACCGTAACACTTGGCTGTCACATTTTTCGCCATTGCACGGATCGATTCCCTGGCAATAACCCTGCTTCCAATCGCCGCCTGTAACACTACCTCAAAGAGGTGTCGCGAAATTTCACTCTTAAGCTTTTTAACAAGCTTTCGACCTTTAATCTCGGCATCTTTCCTATGCACAATTGTCGAAAGGGCATCTACCCGTTTGTCTGACACGAGGATGTCCAATTTTACGAGGTCTGCCGGCTCATACCCTATTAAATCGTAGTCCAGTGTCCCATAACCTCTCGTGGCTGATTTCATCTTGTCAAAAAAATCAAAGATAATCTCAGCCAATGGTAATTCATAGGCAAGTATCGCGCGCTTTTCACTGAGATAATCGGTACTCTTGTATCTCCCCCTGCGCCCTTCAGCAAACTGCATAACAGTCCCTACATATTCTGTTGGCAGGACAAAACTGGCGCGTACCACCGGTTCCCGAAATTCCTCGATTTCATTCACCGGAGGAATCTTTTCCGGGTTATCAACCTTAATCACCTCTTTATTGGTTTTTAATATCTCATAGGTTACGTTGGGAGCGGTCTGCACAATATTAATATTGCTCTCACGCTCCAGGCGTTCCTGGACAATTTCCATGTGTAAGAGACCGAGGAATCCACACCGGAATCCAAATCCAAGCGCCTGTGAGGTTTCAGGTTCAAAGGTAAATGACGAATCATTCAGGCTCAGCCGATCCAGTGCCTCCCGAAGGAGATGAAAATCGGAATTATCCGCAGGATAAACACCGCAGTACACCATGGGCATGGGCGCCCGATACCCGGGCAACGCCTCTGCTGCCCTTTCCCTGTTATGAGTAACGGTATCTCCTACTTTAACATCATGGAGGGATTTTATATTGGCAATGCAGTAACCTACCTCCCCCGCAAAGAGACAGTTTTTGACTACCATCTTGGGTTTGAAGACGCCGACCTCTTCCACCTTAAAGGAGCTCTTTGTTCTCATCATATATATCTCGTCGCCCACCTTAACAGAGCCGTCAAAGATACGCAGATACACAATAACACCGCGATATTCATCATACACCGAATCAAAGATCAAAGATTTCAAGGGTGCATGGGGGTTGCCTTTGGGTGGTGGGATGCGATTGATAACAGCCCCGAAGATTTCATCAACGCCTTCCCCGGTTTTTGCGCTGACCATAAGTGCCTCACTGGGATCAATCCCCAGTGTCTTTTCCATTTCCGTGAGCACATCATAGGGCCGGGATTGGGGCAGGTCGATCTTGCTAATGACTGGAATAATCGCCAAATTGTGCTCCATCGCAAGATAGGCGTTGGCTACTGTCTGCGCCTCAACACCCTGGGAAGCATCCACCAGCAATAACGCACCTTCGCAGGCACGAAGGCTCCGGGAAACCTCGTAGCTAAAGTCCACATGACCCGGAGTATCGATGAGGTTTAAATTATATTCCTTGCCATCCCGCGTGAGATTCAACGCAACCGCGCTAGCCTTGATGGTAATACCGCGTTCACGCTCCAGATCCATGTCGTCCAGCATCTGATTGCGGAACTCTCTGGATGTAATGGTATGGGTCTTTTCCAGCAAACGATCCGCCAGGGTAGACTTCCCGTGGTCAATGTGTGCGATTATACAAAAGTTTCTAATTCTTTCAGTAGACATCCAGCCGCTCCTATAATCCCCGCATCGTTTCCAAGCTGCGAAAACACAATTTTCGTATCTTTGTATGATGCCTCAAATGCCCTTTGTGTAGTTACCTGTCTGATGGGATTCATCAATAATTCTCCGGAGCCGATCATACCCCCTGCCAATACAATCATCTCCGGGTTTAATACATGCATAATATTTACAAGGGCAATTCCCAGGTAACGACCCGTCTCGTTAATAACATCCAACGACGCCTTATCACCCTGTAAAGCTGCGTCGTTAATCATCTTTGCCGTAATTTCGTCAGAAACTTTTAAGAGCGATGGTATCCCGGTCTTTAATAACTCCTTAAAGCGCCGCACCATGCCCGTAGCTGACGCATACACCTCGACACAGCCACGATTGCCGCAATTGCACTGAGGTCCATCCGTCTGGATTACCATGTGTCCAATCTCAGCAGCCACATTATTGGCGCCCCGCCACAGCTTATTATCGATAACAATACCACCGCCAACCCCAGTACCTAATGTCAGCATTACCAATGAACCGACTTCCCTGCCTGCCCCCGCCCATTTCTCACCCCATGCGGCAGCATTGGCATCGTTTTCCAGTACGCAGGGTTTTGAAAACCGTTCTGATACCATGCGTTTAATAGGTATATTGCGCCACCGCGACAGGTTGGGAGAGAACAGGATGGTTTCACCCTTTTTATCAACAAGACCAGGCGACCCCAGTCCAATGCCTATCATATCAGGCGCCTTTACCTGAGCGCTCCGGATAATTTCAGCAACCAGTTCAAGTATTTGATTCGATATGATCTGCGGATCTGCGTCAGAATGGGTTTTCACGGAAAGCCGATGGAGGATTTTCCCACCTGTGTCAACGATACCGGCTTTTAAATTCGTACCACCCAGGTCAATACCAACAATACAATTACCCAATTTTATAAATCCTTACTTCTTGAGAAGAGGACCGTACGTATTCAATTTATATAAGCTAAAAATTTTAACAAAAGTCTTGTGTTAAGTCAACGTATATGAATAATAGCCACCGGTACCATTATTTGATTCTCTAACATGGACAAGCCCGGATCAAATTTGTAACGGTTTAGTTTTTTCATATTAATTGCTCGCGGTAATAATCGGAAAACCAGTCTATTGCGTCATCGTCACTTTTTATAGTAGAATAGCACAATACTATTCAAATACCGTCAATTCCTCTCTTCCGCTTTACACGATGGAGATTAAGGATGTTTTCTCAGTCCGATTTGTCGCTTTTGGAGCGAAAAACATGCTCAGAGTAAGATTCCATGGCAGGGGTGGCCAGGGGGCAAAGGTAGCAAGCAGGGTGCTCGGCACTGCCGCTTTTATTGAAGGCTGCTACGCACAAGACTTTCCGCTCTACGGCGCCGAGAGGAGGGGCGCACCCATAGCCGCATTCACACGCATATCCCAAGAACCCATCCTTGAGCGAGGGGTAATTTCCAGGCCGGATATTGTTATCGTAATGGATGAAACCCTCCTGGATGACCCTATTGCAAATCCATTATCAGGACTTAAAGAGGGTGGCATAGTCTTTATAAATACTGCCCACAGTCCTGCAGAGGCAAAGGGCAAATTTAAAGTCACCGAACAGGTCATTACCTTAGATATAACGAAGATCGGCCTTGATATGCTGGGACTACCTGTCTTGAGTACCTTAGCCGGTGGTGTTGCCTCAAGGATTGCAGGTCTCAAAGAGGATTCCTTAAGAAAGGCGGTTGAAAAGGAGGCGTCCGAGATATTAACCGACAAGGTGCTTGTCGCAAACAACGTAGAGGCAGCACTCTTTTGCTTTCATGCCGTTCACCCTAAAGAAGTAAAGACTACGGAAGCCATCCAAAAAGGAAGCCCTGTCATTGCTGTACCATTCGAACCTGCTGCGATTTCCAGTCCTTCTGTAAATACCACGGCAAATACCCCTTTGCGAAAGACCGGTAATTGGCGGGTATTTAAGCCTGTCTGGAATTATGAGGCCTGTACCAAATGCATGACCTGTGTTGCCAGGTGTCCAGACGGTTGCATTGCAGTGAATGAAGACGGCTTCCCTTCCCCGGATTATGACAACTGCAAAGGATGCATGATATGCGCTGAGGAATGCCCTACAAAAGCCATAGAGAAGGTGCGGGAGGTGCATGCGTGGTAAAAAGTTTTTCAAAGGAACAGGATTTGTGAAAGAATTTGATACGTTTTTGAGCACCCTGACTCCAGAAATACAGGCGTATTTAAAAAAGTGTGTCGACATAAAAGGTAAAGAAGGGAAGGATTACTAAATTCTTTCATTCCCACAAATTCATCAAATAATCCTTCATTACCTCCACCTGTTCTTCAGGCGTTCCGGGGACATAGTCCTGGAATTCTCCCGCTCTGAAAAATTTGGGCATCTTAGTGCCGGGTTGGATGGATTGTGGGTCGAGCAGCCACCGCTTTATCCAATCAGGCTTGAGTCTATGCTTGGTCAGCATAAGGTCTGGCGCCCATCCTGTTTTGTCACCCTCCGGCATCTTTTCGCCTTTTACATGACACAGGATACAGTTGACGTCCTTTGACTCGAACAGTCTTTTTGCTGCTGCCAGGTACCCCGGCGCGTGTGTTTCTTTAACCTCGATATACCATTTTGTAGTTTCTGCTATGTATTCATAAGGATACTCTTCGTCATCTTTCACGGAAAAGAACCTGGAAATACTGGTAGCCTCATCGTCCGGCAGGCTGAATGTGGGCATCTTTATGTCGAGCCACGGCCTGAGGTCAAAGGGTTCTTTTAGAAACCCGAATAACCATTCAGGCTGTACCTTCTTGCCCTCTCCGTATAATAATGGTGGTGTAAATACCCTGGCCTCTTCCGGGACTAATCCCTCATTATCAACGTGATACTCTATGATTCCTGGTGCAATATCGCCACCGGAAGCCTTTTTCCTGTCCATTATTCGCTGGTTTTCTATGAGCACCGTCTCGCCGGCCTTATGGCCTAACTTCTCATTATCCTCCCAGAGTTGAAAATAGATGCCCGCATCCTCCTCCAGCTTTACCATCCCCACTGCCTCGATTTCTCCCGTAAGATGCAATCTATCCAGATCAAGCTGATGACAGCCCATACAATTGTATTTCCCGATTAATCTCTTCCCTTCTGTTATCCATCTTTCTTTTTCTGTCAGTCTGGCAACATACTTCTCTGGTAATTTTTCTTCTCTCAGCCCGGTTAGCATTACTACCAATGACTCTATCTCTTCATTTTTTAATCCAAAGTCAGGCATTTTCAGGCGATCCTCTGGTTTTTTGTACTTCCCTTCGTCAAACTGCCTGGGGTCGTGCAGCTTTGCCTGGAACCACGACTGCCTTGCCTTTCCCACATTTTCAGCGGAATGCCTGAGTCCCGCCTCGCCTAATAGCTTCTTCTCCAGAAATCCAAAATCAAACAGGTGCACCTGTTTCGATCCAACCGCGGATAACTCGGTACCTATCTTACCAAGCCCTTCCATGCCCTTTATCTCATGACAGCCGAAGCAACCGTATCTCTTGATTAACGCCTCCCCGACATGGGATTTATCCTTGTCCTCTAACCATCCCACATCTGCTAACCCTTCTTTCGGAACACCTGTGCCTGTTTTATGTATCAGATATCCGGCAACAAGGCTTGCCCTTTCCTGGCTCATCCTGAAGCTTGGCATGCGCGTAAGGGGTTCCTTCCCTTGTGGATTCATGATCCACTCAACCAGATAGCCGTAGTTTATCTTTTCGCTAATCCTTGCCAGATTGGGTGCAAACCCCCGCTCTGCGTCCTTCTCGTACGTGTGACATGCCATGCATCCCATCTGTTCGAAAAGAAAATCCCCCTGAGATAACTGCTCATCGTCAAATGCCGGCATCTCTTCATAGATACCTTTTTCATCTGCATGCTGCCACAAGTAGGCCGCTATGGCTTGAGCCTCCTCTTCTGTAAGTCTGAAATCGGGCATTAACGTTGTTGGCCTAAAACCCTTTGGGTCTTTTATCCATGCCGTAATCCACCTTGCCCCCACCTTGTTCTTTATATTCCTAAGACCAGGGCCTATCATCCGGCGCTTATCTTCACCGAAACCTAGCGTGTCATGGCATCCGTAACAGCCGAGATCCTCGAACAGCCGCTTACCCTTCCAAAGCAAATCCCCGCCCTCTACCTCCTTACCTTCGTTATGGCATCGTATGCATGACCCCTGCGCCGACTTGCCCTGATAAATGGGCGTGAGCCAGTATTCAACCTCGCCGTGTGCCTTCTTTACGCTCGTTGTAGCGCTTGCCTGCCCCTCGTGACACAGCACGCAGCCAAATCTTTCCGGAGGATGATTGCCCAAATACAATTTCTGGTCAGGATGGTTTGCGTACGGTTGTTCTGTTGATACACTTTCTGTCCTATTTATGCCCACATGACATGACATACACCTGTCGACGATGTTTAAATCCTCCATATAGGTCTGATATACCTGCAGGTTTGGGCGGGTTTTCTTGAAGGTTTTCAACTGCGTTTTGTATCTTCCCATGCCAGTGGTATATGCATCCAACTCTTCCGTATATATATCAACGTCATGTTTGAGCTCATTCAATCTTGTCTTTATGGACGCAATTTTACCTTCCATATCTTTTATCTTTATGGTAAATTCCTTACCCTTTTTCTCCAATTCCTCAATCTCGTGCCTGATTTGCTCGTTCTGTGTTTTCCCATAGAGATATTCCTTCTCCATGCCTTCATTTCGGGCAACTATTGCCTTAAACCTCAGGGCCTCTAATTCGCCATTCAGTATCTTTTGTTCTTCAGATAGTTTCTTGTATTCAT
>JAUPKS010000152.1 GCA_030837315.1 Planctomycetota bacterium | reverse complement strand
TATGGAAACATCTTGTAAAATATATGACATACTATATACTACTTTTACTTAAAATGATAGAAGATTTGAAAATTCTTATACAATTAAATTATCGTGAAAATCTTGAAATACCAGAAAAGCTTAAAGAGTATCACACGAGGTAAAAATACCGAAAAGAATCCATCGAATTGTTCCTTGTAATTTTAGAAGTATGCCTGTATTATAAATCCTTTGATTCTCGTCGCAGTTGGATACTGGTTTATTGTCGATAAACCCAATGAGGATATGGTGTGGAAAAGACAGAGACAGAAGGAACAGCAAGTGAAATTGAAAATATAAGGATGTCATTAAGTGCACATCTGGAAGAATTGCGACGCAGGGTTATGTATTCTATTATCGCAATTATTTTCTGTTTTATATTTTGCTGGTTTTTTAAAGTGCAGATATTGGATATGGCTAAAAGTCCCCATAAGTTTGCCATGGGAAAGATGGGTCTTTCTACAGAGTTGCAGGTGCTAAGCTATCAGGAAGGTTTCTATGCTTACATGAAGCTGTGCTTCATAACATCTGTTTTTTTGGCCTATCCCTTTATCATATATCAAATATGGCAGTTTGTGAGCGCAGGTCTTTACAAAAAAGAACAAAGGTATGTGCTTTTGTTCCTTCCTGTCTCATATGTGGCATTCGTGGTTGGGGGGCTTTTTGGGTATTTCTTACTCATCCCTCTTGGTTTGCAATTCCTGATCGGCATTCTTGGACCAGGTATTCAGCCTATCATTACCATGCAGGATTATGTTTCATTTGTTTTCATGTTGACCGTGGCGTTAGGATTGGTATTTCAGTTGCCACTCGTCATGCTGCTTCTTTCAAAGATCAGATTCATCACCCCTGATAAATTTATTGCGTGGAGAAAGTATGCCATTTTGGCAATATTTATTATTTCGGCCGTGGTTACCCCGCCCGACCCCTTTACGCAGACCATGACCGCTATTCCCATGATTGTTCTCTATGAATTGGGAATACTCATTGCAAGGCCCACGAAGAGGGGTTTTGTCTTCTTAGGCATGATCGTTGGGTGTGGAATGTTGCTCTTATGTACGGTGTATCTTTATTTAACGCACAAGGGTGAAGAAATCCACCTTTTGGATACCACGGGAGAAATTCAATTTTTGTATCCGGAAAGCGGGAAATGGGAAAAGGTATCAAACCATACCAATTTTCGGGATGGTATTACCCTAAAAACAGGCAGCGAAGGAAAAACTGCCTTATCCACAAAGAAAGGTATTGATGTAGGTATGGATGCAAATACGGAGGTACATTTTCTTGATCCATTGAAGATAGCGCTTAAATCCGGACAGATTCTCATTTCTCTAAAAAAAGCAGAAACACCATTGGAAATTGATACCCCGAATGGACGTATTAGAACGAATAGGGGTACTTTAAATATCATGGCAAAGGATTTTGTTACCATTGTAACTGCTGTGAAGGGCGACGCTTCGCTACTCCTGGAAGGTGAAGAAAAGAAGTTACTGGAAGGCCGGCAACACAAGATGTCTATCGGTGGTGAACCGGTAGATATCGGGACTATTATTAATTGGTCTGAGGGTGTACTTAGCAAATCGGATGAGAAAAAATAATACGATTATCAAAAAAAGAAGGCCACTCGGATTACAAGTGGCCTTCTTTTTTTGATCTGGATGAAGTTTATATTTATACATTCCTCATTCAGAATCTTTACGCAAACAACTGATAACTGAACGCTTGATATCTACTTATACCTTCCAACCCTTCTTCCCTTGCATCCCATCTTCCCATGATTTGCCCGCTTACTACGCCATGTCAGTCTTTGCCTTCTCTTGTCTCTCATTATAAATTACCCCTATTTTAAAATGTAAGTTTGAATTAAGGTCTCGGCAACTATGTACCAAAAAATATCAATTTAAAGGGCGCGGAGCACCGCGCCCTTAAGAAATCCTTGAACTGAATTTTCAATCAGTTACTTACTTTCCTGTTTGGTTGCGTCTTTCTCAGCATCTATCGTCTTCCGCGTACTTTTACTGCTAACATCTTCTACTTCGTCTTCGACACCCTTGACACCCTTCTTAAACTCGACGATACCCCGACCCAGAGACTTCATTACCTCCGGAAGTCTTTTGCCGAAGATCAGAAGCGCCACAATTAAGATGATAAGCCATTCCCAACCGCCTGGCATACTAAACATATTCGTGCCTCCTTATATAAAATTCTTAATAATGATAAAATTATATCATCAGGCCGATGAAAATCAATGAATTTGTTTTGGAGCAATAAACCAATCACCGGGATCATGGATCGATGATTAGCGATTATAGTGAGCACGAAAAGAAAATTGTTATTGCAGGGACATTAGTTCAAATCAATCTTAGAGGCTGGATTGTTTCCCTTTGTTCGTCATGAGGCGTGCATGTCAATTGTTTACCTTGTTCACGACAATCTCTCCTGCCTATGATTACAGCTAATTATTGCCGTTTTTGTAAGGCCTTACTTCCCTCAGTGTTTTTACAAGAAGTGAAATATCTTCTGGCAGGTCTGCTTGAAATTCCATTTTCCTGTTCTGGATAGGATGAAAAAACTCGATCCTATGGGCATGAAGGGCCTGCCGATCGATGATTGGAACTTCGCCGGATTCCCTTTCCTTTTCTAACAAATCGGAAAGATAGCATGATTCATGGTTGCTATACATAAAGTCTGCAACGACAGGATGGCCAATCGCCCTCATGTGTACACGAATTTGATGCGTCCGTCCCGTTTTTGGCTTTATTTTTACCAGGGTATAACCACGGAAACGCTCCATTACTTCATAGATAGACATAGCATCCTTGCCGTCATCACGTCTTACGGCCATCTTTTGCCGTTCACTCTTGTGTCTTCCTATGGGTAAATTAATCTCATCGGAATCGAACATAATTTCGCCTTCTACTACGGCAATGTATTCCTTTTTGACATGCCTTTTTTCAAATTGCATGGCGATGTGTGAATGTACCACATCGCTTTTGATTACCAGCATAACCCCTGTGGTATCTCGGTCCAGTCGGTGTACAATACCCGCTTTTAACGGCCCGTTGACCTGAGATAGATTTTGACAATAGAATGTCAATCCATTTACGAGTGTCCCTGATGGATGGCCACCGGCAGGATGGACAACCATATCGTACGGTTTGTTAATGAGCATTAAATAATCGTCTTCATAAACAATATTTAAAGGCATATCCTCAGGGATGATCTTGCTTTCTTCGAGAACAGGAACACGGACGGAAATGAAGTCTCCCTTTTGTATGTCATAACTACTCTTGACGGTATGGCCATTGACCAGCACCGCCCCCTCTTTTACCAATTTCTGAATAAAGGTTCTTGAGTAATCGGGGAGACGTGAGGCAAGATATCGATCGATTCTTTTATCTTCGAACGCCTTCTTTATGTCAAAGGTTACTTCTTTAAGTTGTGAAACTTCCTGTTGCATATTATCGGATCACAGACAAACGGTACTGCGACATGGTAGCCCAGTTACTGTTTGGAGAAAGTTCTATCACTTTGGTATATGAGCGGATCGCATCGCTTGCTTGACCTAACTTTTCATAACAACGCCCCGCATCCCAATTCCCCTGCGCAACGAGAAAACTATTACCGTCAGCCGATATTTCATCAAATTGCTTGACCGCTTCTTGTAAAAGCCCCTTTTCCTCGTAAGCATACCCCAGAGATTGTTTCACGATGGGCAAGAGGGGGTGTCCACTATACCTATCCAGGAAATCATTATACGCGCGGATGGCCTCATCATAATTCTTCAGACTATAATAAACATTTCCCAATTGGAATACTACCCACGGTGTAGCGGTGGAAGAAGACATCGTATCTTTGATGTATTTATAAGCATCAGCCGCCGTGCTTAATGCCGCAGTCCTGTCCTTTTCGCTTTTTCCCTGTTGCGCCGACATTGCCAGATCACTATTTATTTTCCATAAACTTTGCCACACAGCCTCAGCTTTTCGAGACTTTTCTGTAACTAAAAAAGCACTTCCACCACCGGCAGCAATTGCAACGCCAATACCTATTCCAATATAAACCTTATATTTATTCAACGTTTGTAATACCTGTATAGTAGTTTCTTTCATCTTCGTCTTTCTTTTAATATTTATAAACCGATTAAAGATTCAGCTTCTCTAAAAATTTCTTCAATATCTTTTTCTTCCAAACCTGCCCCGCGAGCAATGCATTCAGCGCGGTTTCGGTCTAATAAATCATCAGGCGTATGGGAATCCGAGCCAAAGATAAGTTTCGCTCCAACTTTTTTTGCCATCTTGGCGACATGTCCATTTGCATAGGCATGCCCTTTCCTGCCGGAGATTTCCAACCGTACACCATTGGCTTTGGCAAGCTTTGCATCATCTTCTGATATAAGACCCGGGTGTACCAGGATGTCGGCACCCGCTTCTATGGCTGCCCGGTTTGTCCCCGGAAGCACAGGTTCGGTAATCGTCTCACCATGCACCAGCACAATGCATGCGCCAAGAGACTTTGCCATTTTTACCATGGATTTTATGTGTTCCGGACGAATGTGGGTTAATTCAGCTCCCCCCAGTATCTTGATCTTTGCAACAGCCGCTATTTCTTTACAGGCTTTTAAGACATTCGGTATTACCATATCGATATTGGAATAATCGACATGGTCTGTTATTGCAAGTCCACGAAAACCCTTTGCCTCGCAACGGCGAATCAATTCTGCAGGCAAAAGTACACCATCAGAGAATAGCGTATGCGTGTGTAAATCAATCATTGGCTACAGATAAATCCAGAGAAGGAATTTTAATGCGCCCGAAAGGATTTGAACCTTTGACCTACGGTTTAGGAAACCGTTGCTCTATCCAGCTGAGCTACGGGCGCATTGTATTAATACACGTATTCCTTTATTCCTTACATAGCAAAAAAGGTATACACAAAGTGAAAAGATCCAAATGACATAAAACGTAAATTATAGCCTTAAGATAGAAAAAATCAACATCATTCCACACAGAGAATTCGATTGAAGTATCCAAAACTTAATACTATACTAAATTG
>JAUPKS010000151.1 GCA_030837315.1 Planctomycetota bacterium | reverse complement strand
GTCCCTCCCGATAATCCGAAGTATACCCTTCGCAGGGTCTGGCTTACTCAGGAAGAAGAAGAAAGATTTTATTACGGTTTTTCCAATGAGGCACTCTGGCCCCTCTGCCACATCGTGTATGTCAAGCCAAAATTTGACGAAGCGGATTGGCTCATTTATAAGTCGGTAAATCAAAAATTTGCCAATGTCGTCCTGGAAGAGGTTGAGAGCGAAAAGGCGTTTGTTTTTATTCAAGACTATCATTTTACCTTACTTCCTAAAATGCTAAAAGAAAGCAGGCCCGATCTGCTTGTCGCACAGTTTTGGCACATTCCATGGCCAAACCGGGAGGCATTCCGTATATGCCCGTGGGGACAAGAAATTCTGGAAGGACTCCTGGGAAACGACCTCATGGGATTCCATGTCCAGTACCATTGTAATAATTTCCTAGATACGGTAGACCGTAATCTGGAGTCTAGAATAGATTACGGCAAATTTACTGCTACAAAGGGAGGAAAGACGACTCATGTCCGACCATTCCCTATTAGTATTGACTTTGAGGAATTGAATCTCTTGTCACAGGAAAAAGATGTTGAAAATGAAATGGTTCGTATGAAAAGAGAGCTCGGCTTAAAGGGCCAAATTATTGGCGTGGGCTTAGATCGTGTGGATTACACCAAGGGCATTCCTGAAAGGTTTAAAGCCATCGACAGATTCCTTGAAAAATACCCTGAATACAGAAATAAGTTTACCTTCATACAGGCAGGTACCATAAGCCGAATCCACATTGAGGACTATCGGGATTGTAACGATACGATATACGACTTGATGAATGAAATTAATCATAAATACCATAGCGGCAGGTGGACGCCTATACGATTATTAAAAGCACACTTTAATCGGATAAGCATACAGGCCCTGTACCGTTTGTCGGACGTCTGTATCGTTAGCTCATTGCACGACGGGATGAATCTGGTAGCCAAGGAGTTTATTGCCTCACGTTTCGATGAGTCCGGCGTGTTGCTCCTCAGCCGGTTTACCGGTGCAGCCGAAGAGCTCACAGGCAGTATTCAAATCAATCCATATGCAACTGATACTTTCGCCGAGGCGATAAAGACCGCCATCGAACTGCCTCTCGAGGAAAAGAAGAAAAGAATGCAACGTCTCAGGGAACATGTCCATGAGCATAATGTGTACAATTGGGGACAAAGTATTGTGAATGAACTGATCAAATTACATCAATGAAATACGTATTCGATCATATTCAGACCATTAACGAACTTCTCCGGGCACAGAAGAAAATAATTCTTTTGACGGATTTTGACGGCACATTAACACCCATTCGGGAACACCCAGACCTTGCCATCCTCCCTGAAGAAGTGCGGCAAATATTAATTAAAATTTCTAACAATAAAATGTTTTTTTTAGGTATAATAACCGGACGTTCTCTTCGGCAGATTAAAAAGCTGGTCAATATTCAGAAAATACTTTATGCTGCCAATCACGGGATAGAACTGGAAGGTCCTGGCATACGGGTTACCAGTCCTGAAGCAAAAAAGGCACGCTGTATCCTCTGGCATATTTATATGCGACTCTTTAACTCCCTAAGTCATATTGAAGGGATATATTTGGAAGATAAAGGTCTTACCATAAGTTTGCATTACCGGTTGGTCGAAAAGACACGTGACGTGGAATTCATAACGAAGACACTTTCCAGTATCATAAAACCTTATTCAGAGAGAAAAACACTCTCACTGAGCACCGGGAAGATGGTCTACGAGATACGGCCTCCGGTAAAGTGGAATAAGGCCACTACCATTCAGTGGTTATTAACGAATTATTTCCCTTTAAACTTCGGAGAAGATGCACTTCTTATTTACCTTGGTGATGATAAGGCAGATATAGAAGTATTTAATGCCTTGAAAGGCAAAGAACTGACCATCTTTGTGGGAAGCCCTTCGGATACGACTGTCGCAGATTATTTTGTTCACTCACCTGAAGAGGTGAAGACATTTCTCGAACATCTTTATAAGCAAAAATGTAAGAGCGACCATGAACAGCCAGAAAAAAGCGACAGACCCATTTAGATTTTTTACACAGGTCTCTATCCCTGAGCTTACCGGGCTCAAGGCGTCAAATCTTCAACAGTTACTGGATCTTATCAAAGCAGTTCCAGGGTCGGTTATATATTATCATACCCACCGTTTTCTCCAGCAACATCAGTATCTCTCACCGGAACCCCCGAACGATTTTGCTTATTGGATTACCCGCATTTTAGGCGAAGAGGAACTCGGGGAGACGGTGTATAGTATCGATACCATACAGTACACATCCATCCGGGAGCTTCGGGACGAGATCATTCGCACCATCGAGAATTATAGTGTCCAACACCCACGATCACTTCATAAGTTTGCAACACCCGGGGAAGAGTTCTATTTTGTAAAATCGGTTAGCTTTGTCTTCCAGACGCCCTATACAGCCGCAGACCTCAAAGAATTTCAAGCGGTATTACAACGGGTAACTATTAATTCAATATACTTTCACATGTTTGAGGCCAGGCTTCGTATAGGGCAAGGCACCAATGATTTTTCCAACTGGCTTGAAGACAGCCTTTCAGAGAAGAAACTGGCTAACAAAATTGCCTCCCTGGATCCGTATACCCATACGATGGAAAATCTACGGATTACGCTTATAAAGTTGATTGAGAAAAGAATTGTTGAGTCTATGGAGAAACCTTCTAGGGCTGAAATAGAGATTGCTTTGCCTAAACCATAGCATTGCGGAACCGCAAACAAGAGAATTAAAGGCTTATATAAAACCTCAGACACGGAATCAAAAGAGTAACACGTAGCGCCGAGCCCTTGTGGTCGGTATAGGTCGTACAGATTGCGGTGACACCCTACTTAATTATTGACTCAGTGTTGAAAAACGGCTAAGATTTCCCC
>JAUPKS010000150.1 GCA_030837315.1 Planctomycetota bacterium | reverse complement strand
TCCTTGACCTGGAAAAGGAAAAGCAGTTGTTTCCATCCATTGGTGAAATGACAAAAATTCCTTTGGCTAGTCATGCCTTTATCCTTGGGAACCTCCACGTATATACGGGCAAATCGAGGATGGAGCGTCTCTTTATCACATTAACCAAAAGTGCAGCCGTTACCTGGAAAGGGGCTTATCATGAAAATCCTGGCTACACGCACCTATACGGGTGGGCAAAACTCCAGGAAGATTTAAGTGATATGAGGGAAGAGGTGAAAAAAATACGAGATGAGGCAGAACTCAGGAGGAAAATGGGTATTAAGTTGAGGTAGTTAATCCTAACCCGATGTTAAGGAATTTCAATCTTTCGTAATTCCCCTCTAGAAAGAGGGGATTACGGGGTGTGTACATAATGCCATAACACCCCCCCGGCCCCTCTTTTTAGAGGGGAGATTTAAAGTCGCTGTCAAAGGGTATTTGGCATAACTGTCTTTCCCAAAAAGCTGAATTTATAAAAGCTATAAATTTCGCAAAATTAAATATTCAAGTGAATAAAGAAGTGGAAGGGACGGTTCTCTCTGGATATAATTGTTTTCGGATTCTGTAGATTGAATTATTTGCCACCGAGACATAAAGACACAAAATAAAGCTGATAGCTTAATAGCTAAAGTTTATGCAATTACTTAAAGAATTAATTGTTGAGGAAATAAACAGAAAGGGGAAAATTACCTTTGCAGAGTTTATGCGCTTGGTACTCTATCACCCGAAATATGGCTATTATAATTCGGACACAGAACGCGTGGGAAGGTTTGGGGATTACTATACCAGTCCGACTGTCCACAGGATGTTTGGTGAACTTCTTGCAAAGCAACTGGACGAGATGTGGAGGATTATGGGCGAAGGAGCGTTCACGGTTGTGGAGATGGGTGCAAATAGGGGGTGGCTATGTCATGACATTATTCGCTATATAAAGAAAGAACATCCGCGATTTTATGATAATCTACGTTATATTATTGTAGAGTCAAATCCCTACGCAAGGGAAAAACAACGGTTGCTTTTGGACTCTTTTGACGTGCCTTATGAAACCATCTCCTCTTCATCCCCACCTTGCGAAGGGGGGGAAAGAGGAGAGGTATTCGATTGTCACGCATCCTTTATTCCTCCTTCTCAAAAGCGGGACAAAGAGAGGGTAAACCTGGAGGTTTTTCCATTTCTCCCTTACGACAGGCCAGATAGGGGATCTAAATATCTATTTTCGGATGGAAAGGTGTTGTGGCATACGTACACCGAAGATGGATTTTCTTTCGACAAGATACAGGGATGTTTTTTATCTAATGAATTTGTTGATGCATTGCCAGTGCACCGGTTAAAGGTAAAAAATAAGATTTTAAAAGAGGTATATGTGGGTTATAATGCCACTAAATTTTGCGAAATAGACGACGAGGTATCCAATCCGGCGTTAAAAGATTATCTTGAAACCAACAAAATATATCTAAAAGATGGACAATCATGTGAGGTAAATTTGGGTGCTGTAGGGTGGCTACGGCACGTTACAGAAAAAGTAGACAAAGGATTTATTGTAACTATTGATTACGGTGACACGACAGATGGAATTTTTTACAGAAACAATACGGAGAACACAGTTAGGTGTTATTATAAACATAATGTCAATCGAGATTATTACAAACGTCTTGGTGAACAAGACATTACGTCCCATGTGAATTTTACGAACCTGATGAATGCAGGAAGGTTGTTGGGGTTAGAGGTTACAGGTTTTGCAAAACAATCCCATTATTTGATTGCTTTGGGTATTTTGGAAAGATTAAATAGTGTCGCTAATGATATTGAGACAATATTAAAAGTGAAAAATCTCATCCATCCTGAGGGAATGGGAGAAGTTTTCAAGGTATTAATTCAGCATAAGAATATTGAGAACCCTCAGTTAACCAGTTTAAGGCCGTTACAATCAGTAACAATCAGTAACAGTAAACCACGGAAAGACACGGGATATTTATGAATTGGAAGGGGTGATGTATGAAGATAAATCGAACGCCTGAACCTTGCACAATGATGGAAATCCTCATGGAGGCAATTAAAAGGGAACAAGAGTCTTACGATTATTACTATCGGGCTGCGTTGCAAGCGACAAAACCTGCTACACGCAAGATGTTGTTAAACCTGGCGGAGTGGGAAAAGGGACACATCGACGAGTTGACTAACCATGTGATGGAGCTCAATGCCCAGATGGAGATTGATCGGGCCATTACGGGAGGTGGGTAAATACCCTAATAATTCATCGCAGAGCGCGCAAAGGACGCAGAGATAATATTAGATGGAAAACCAAAAATCTAAGTGTAAAATGACAAATCAAAATTCAAAGAGATATTTTTATAATTTGATAAGTATTTTAATTTTTGAAATTTCTAAAATCAAATAGAGATCTCAGGTGGATAAAACGATGGACCTTAAGCGTGAAGATTTACTGCAGCTCCAGTATTATTTGAAATTGACGAGAAGACTGGAAGACCGGTTTTCATCGCTTTATCATCAAGGAAGAATATTGGGAGGGGCATGGACGAGTAACGGTACAGAGGCAATTTCTGTGGGGTATAGTTACGCACTTGAAAAGAACGACATTGCCGCCCCATATTTCAGGGATATGGGATGTTTTTTAGTTCGCGGAATTACACCAAAGCGTCTTATGGCGCAGTATCTTGGGAAAAAGACCGGTGTGACCGCTGGTAAAGAAGGGAATGTTCATGTTGGGGATTTGAATTTTGGGGTCATTGGTTTTCCAAGCCATCTGGCAGATAATTATGCAGTGGGAACGGGTGCTGCCCTCGCCTTTAAAATACGAGGCGAAAAAAAGGTCGCAGTTGCATGTACCGGAGATGGTGGGACGAGTCGTGGCGATTTTCACGAAGCTATGAATCTCGCCGCGGTAAGGAAATTACCCGTCGTCTTTATCTGTAATAATAATCAATATGCTTATTCAACACCATTAAAATTACAGATGGCCATCAAAAATGTTGCAGAACGCGCACTCGCTTATGGTATGCCCAGTAAGATCGTAGATGGGAACAACGTGGTGGAGGTTTTTACAGTTGCAAAGGATGCCTATGATATGGCAAGAAATGGTGGCGGGCCTACCTTTATCGAATGCAAGACCATGAGGATGCATGGTCATTCAGAGCATGACAGCGCCAAATATGTCCCACGAGAATTATTGGAAGAATGGAAGAAAAAGGACCCTATTCTAAATATGGAGAAATATTTGTTGGAAAACAATATTGCCAAAAAAGAGGAATTAGATGGTATTGACTCACGGGTGAAAAAAGAGGTCGAAGAGGCTGAGTCATTTGCAGAAGAAAGCCCGTATCCCAGCCCAGAAGATGGTTTGAAGGGACTCTATGCAACACCCATAGAAGAGGAGTAGAGGATATGAAAGAAATTACCTATCTTGAAGCAATTAAACAGGCGATGGATGAGGAGATGACGCGAGATCCAAGCGTATTTATTTTAGGTGAAGATGTTGGGATTTATGGAGGCGCATTTCGTGCGACTGAAGGATTTTTAGAGAAGTACGGCGAGTGGCGTATCCTGGATACACCATTAGCTGAGTCCGGTTTTACTGGTGCTGCAATTGGTGCGGCACTCGTTGGTATGCGGCCTATCGTGGAAATACAATTTTCTGATTTTATCACCTGTGCATTCGATCAGTTGGTAACGGTAGCTGCAAAGAATCATTATCGGTGGGGAGGGACTACGCCAATTGTTGTTCGGGCACCCTGCGGTGGAAATATACACGGGGGGCCGTTCCACTCACAGTGCATCGAGGGATACTTTTTTAATGTACCAGGGCTTAAGATTGTATTCCCTTCCACAGCTTATGATGCAAAAGGTTTGCTTAAATCTGCTATACGCGATAATGACCCGGTTATTTACTGTGAACATAAATATCTTTATAGACGCATTAAAGATTTCGTTCCTGAAGAAGATTATACTGTACCAATTGGGAAGGCACGAATTGCATTAGAGGGCAAGGATATATCAATTATTACCTATGGTGCAATGGTACATACTGCCTTTGAGGCAGCTCAATTATTGAAAGAAAAAGAAATTTCTATCGAAATTATAGATTTGAGAACTATTTTACCATTGGATAAAAAATCAATTTTTGACACCGTAAAAAAGACAAATAAAGTCATTATCCTGCATGAACAGACAAAAACGGGCGGTGTTGGTGCTGAGGTCTCTGCATTGATTAACGAGTATTGTTTTGAGTATCTGGATGCCCCCGTTATTCGTGTTGCCGCTCCCGATACGCCTGTACCCTATAGCCCTCCGTTAGAAGAAGCCTTTATTCCTCAGACAAAGGACGTCGTTTCTGCAATAGAAAAAATGATGCGCTATTAAGAGGAGAATAGAATATGCCTGTTAATGTTATCATGCCTCAGATGGGTGAAAGTGTTTCAGAAGGGACCATTCTTAAATGGCTTGCACATGAAGGAGATCGAGTTGAAAAAGAACAACCCATCGTTGAAATCAGTACAGATAAGATTGATACAGAGGTTCCATCACCTATTACAGGTGTTTTGAAAAAAATTTTATACCATGAAGGAAAGACACTGCCAGTACAAACTGTTATTGCCGAAATTGAGGT
Organism: Planctomycetota bacterium; assembly: GCA_030837315.1. GTDB lineage: Bacteria > Planctomycetota > Brocadiia > Brocadiales > Brocadiaceae > Brocadia. Next base: position 8,669 of record JAUPKS010000150.1, on the reverse strand, counting down.
AGTGGAAGCAAAAGAAGGTCAATGTGTGCCAGCAGAAAAACCAGAAATTACAAAAAAGGGTGAGAAAGTCGAAGCGATAAAAGAAATTGAAGAAATTGAAGAGGAAGAAAAAAGATATTCACCACTGGTTCGAAGATTGGCTAAAGAATATAACATTAACCTAAAGGATGTAAAGGGTACCGGCGAAGGCGGGCGGGTTACAAAAAAGGATATTTTGGATTATGTGGCTTCTTTGAGACCAGGTGTTCTTGAAGCACCTCCCGTCGAGGAAGAAAAGAAGATCGTTGAAAAACAAATACTCATTCCATTTAGCCCGAAACGAAAGATTACAGGCGACAGGATGGTGCAGAGCAAGCAGACAGCCGCCCACGTGACAACGGTATTTGAGATTGATATGACGAAGGTTGTTCGGTATCGAGAACTGTACAAGGACAGTATGAAGGGGAAAGGCATTCACCTTACGTATCTTCCATTTATAACCCTTGCTACAGCACGTGCCCTTAAAGATCATCCCATATTAAACGCCTCTTGGACAGAGGAGGGCGTTGAACAGAAAAACTATATTAATATCGGGATTGCAGTATCCATAGAAGACGGGCTGATCGTTCCTGTAATAAAGGATGCTGATAAAAAGGACATGCTGCAATTAGCCCAGGATATTCAGGATATTGCATTGCGTGCACGTACAAAAAAATTAAAACCAGAAGAAGTCCAGGGGGGGACGTTTACCATCACGAATTACGGTCTTAATGGAAGCCTGTTTGGAACACCCATTATATTATTACCACAGGTGGCGATATTAGGCGTAGGGACAGTCGTCAAAAGACCTATCGTAATAGATGATGCAATTGCAATTCGATCCATGCTATATCTCAGCCTTTCGTTTGATCATCGGGTCATGGATGGTGCTGATGCCGATACGTTTCTTCGTAAAGTAAAGGATATTCTTGAAGGATGGGAGGTTTCAACTTATGAGGCAAAGAGGTCTTCTCCTGCGACTGGATATGGTGGAGTATGGTGAGGCCTGGGAGCTTCAAAAGACCCTGCATAATGCAAGGATTTCTGACACGATAGAAGATTGTTTTATCTTACTTCAACATCCACCTGTCTTTACCTTTGGCCGCAGATACAACGAAGCTAATTTGATATCTAACAGGGAGTATTATGAAAGTATTGGCCTTGCTGTTTATAAGACAGACCGGGGGGGGTTGGCTACTTATCACGGTCCGGGCCAGGTAGTGGGTTATCCTATAATAAAAATGGATACTTATACGAAAGATTACTACCAATATCTGTGGATGTTGGAAGAGGTAATGATAAGGACATTGTCAGACTTTGGTATTGCAGCAGAAAGAAATGTGGGATACACAGGGGTCTGGGTAAATAAGACAAAGATTGGGTTTGTTGGTGTTCGGATTGCTTTGGGTTATGCCATGCATGGATTTTCTCTTAATGTGAACAACGATTTATCGCCTTTCAATTTTATCACTCCCTGCGGAATCCAAAGAGTAAGAATTACTTCTATCCAGGAATTATTAAACAAAAACATAAATATGAAAAAGATCTATGATAAACTTGCAAATTACTTTTCAGATGTATTTCAAGTACAAATGATACCTATTGAAATGAAGGCAATGATCCAGAGGATGGGTCTTGGAAAAAATTATCTGAGGTTATAAATATGTATTTATTTGAAAAATTTTTCTTTTTTACGAAGATGAGTAAGTGAAGTTGATATAGGTTTGGCGAAGGTGATATTTTGTAAAATATCCTAATTTTATGGTAAAACAAGAAATTACAAATACAAAGAATAACCAAAGTAATATCCTTGATGAAGGAATAAAAGAAGGTGTCTTTGGTAGTATAAAAGACAAGGAGATAGACCATATAGAATACGACCGATGGATGGGGGGCCCGCGCGGACCAGAAAAGATAACATTTAAAGATGGAAGTGCCATAATGTTTAAGTGTGACATCCGACATTACTGGATGGCCGACAATCCTGACACTGCAATTCGGGAGGCAATTGTTTATCAAATCGACAAGGTCGTAGGACTTGGATTAGTGCCCAAAACGATGGTAATAGATGATGCGATCGGCAACGTCCGATATGATGGTTCGGTACAGGTGTGGATTAAAAACGCTAAAGATGGCTATCAGATAGAGAAATTTACGGATGAAGAAAGGAAAGATTTTGAACGGCTAAAGGTCTTTGATTTCGTAATTGGAAATAGCGATAGGCATCTGGGAAATGTATTGTTTACCGGCGACAATAAGTTACATGCGATAGATAACAATGCGTGTCTTATTATTGATAAAAACGAAGACATTTTGTCGTTTGCGGATTCGATAATATATTTCTTTAGTAGAAATGTCATTCACGATATGCCGCATATCGTGGAATTAATAGGAAGGTTTTATGAAAACAAAGATACGATATTAAAATTAATAGATAGGTACATACATGATAATACAGAACTCGCTAAAGTAATGGTGGAGTCCAGGATTAATTATTTGTATAACATGCTGAAAAAAGACAAACCCTTTCCCAGAAAATATTTAGAATGGAGAATGGGGTTGGAAGGGGAAGTTCGTAATATTTTAAATAAAGTATAAAGACTCATCATGGAATTACACTAAATTACCAGCAAATACCAGCATATTCTTCTCGTCTCTTAAGTGATATTCCGTATTATTTTTCGTACACACCCTGACAAAAGTAAATTTATGCACCCGCACTGGCTAAAGACTAAATTACCTACCGGTAATAATTTTAATGAGATAAAGCGAATTTTGCGTGAGAAGAGACTTCATACCGTATGTGAAGAGGCAATTTGTCCTAATATCGGCGATTGCTTTGAGCAGCGTACCGCAACATTTCTAATTCTTGGTGACATCTGTACAAGGCAATGTGGATTTTGTGCTGTGAAGAAGGGAATCCCCTTTTGGGTAGATGAGGAGGAACCGCATCGAGTCGCTGAAGCCGTTAAAATAATGGAACTAAGATATGTTGTAATAACCTCTGTAACAAGAGATGACCTGACGGATGGCGGCGCATTAGTTTATGCAAAGACAATCAAACATATTCGAGAACACATCAAGAATTGTAAAATAGAAGTTTTGATACCAGATTTCGGCGGAGATTCAGTTGCATTAGAAACAGTAATCAACGCCAGGCCGAACATATTAAATCACAACATAGAAACTGTACCTAGCCTTTATTCACAGGTAAGGCCCATGGCCAATTATAAACGTTCCTTAGAATTACTAAAAAATGCACGTGAGAAAGATTCTTCTCTAACAACAAAGTCAGGAGTTATGTTAGGACTGGGTGAATCATGGGATGAAATAATCAATGTTATGAAGGATATAAGGGATGCAGGCTGTGATATGCTTACGATAGGACAGTATCTGAGTCCTAAGAAAAATGCCTTACCGATCCGACGTTATTATACGCCAGAGGAGTTTGATGTTTTAAGGAGAGCGGGGGAGAATATAGGATTTAATCACATAAAATCAGGGCCACTTGTGCGAAGTTCTTATCATGCGAAGACGCAATCTGACGACATTTTTGTCTGACAAAATAAATCTATGTATTGCGCATTTGTTTTTTGGCATTAAGTGTTTTTACGTTTGACCGATATTATTGAGATAAATTTTTTTGGTAATTGATTTTTGACGGCTCGATTCGGAGGAGGGAAAGTAACTGTAATGATAGATAATAATTTACATAAAAGTATGCTGGATAGTTTATCGGGAGGAATATGTGCAGTTAATCAAGATAGGATTATTACGTACTGGAATAAAGGCGCAGAGATTCTTACGGGATATACAAACTTCGATACCGTGGGAAAGTGTTGTGATGGTAATATTTTAATGTATGTGGATGCACAGGGTAGAGACGTCTGCAAGAATGGATGCCTTGTTGTAGAGTCAATTGCTGATGGGTACCCACATAGCATGGAGGTGTATGCCCGTCATAAGGATGGTTATCGGATTCCTGTTTTAGTGCGCGTTTCACCCATTAAAAATTCAGATGGGCAGGTTACTGGAGCAATTGAGGAACTTTGCGATAATTCTTCGAAGGTTGAATTTATTCATAAAATTGAAGAGCTTGAAAAGTGTGCCTTACTTGATCCCCTCACAGGGTTAATGAAGAGGCGGGGGTTGGAGATGAACTTACGGTCTGTATTTGGTGTAATGCATAGATTCGGCTGGTCATATGGGATTTTTTTGGTTGACATCGATGGGTTTAAAAGAATAAATGACAAATATGGTCGTGATATTGGGGATAATGTATTAAAGATGGTGACAAAAACATTGTTGAATAGTTTGAGGGCGTCAGATACGGTAGGCCGTTGGGGCGGCGAAGAGTTTATGGTCATTGCCATGAATGTTTGTGAAGATCATCTGGATGCCATCGCAAATAAAATTCGTGTTCTTATTGAGCAATCAAGTTTTTCCGTGGGAGCTGATATTATTCGCGTTACTGCTTCTGTCTCTGCTACAATTGCACAGCCCAATGATACTATGGATAGTTTATTAAAAAGAATAGCGCAATTGATGGAACGTTGTAAGGTTGCTGGCAAGAATTGTGTATCGACAAAATTGGATGCATGATAAAGATGTCGTAAACACTTAGATATTAATATATCAATTCCTTAGGGATACAAATATCAGTTACTAGAATCTCTCCCGTGTGCAACGGACCATTTCCAGTAAAAAAACTCTTTTACCTGCTGCAAATGTAACAGTTTTTGTCGCCTTCATAGCAGTACCCAAAATGTTGCCATCGTTATAATCAAGACCCGAAGGTATATCAACAGATACAATGGGTCCGTTTAGGTTATTAACACCATCAATAAGCATTTTAAACAGTTCTCGAACATCCCCCGAAAGTCCTGTTCCAAATAATGCATCTACTATGACAGCATAACTGCATAACTCCATTAAGATATTGTTCATTTCGGTGGGAGTGAATAGTTGTTCGTCTTACAGTTCCTCGTCGCCCCCTGATCACTGAGGAATGAACGCTAACTGCTTACAAAAAAACACGGTCATTGACGGTATGGTATTCCATTTCCAACAACTGTTTTTTGACATGAATCCCAAAGGCATATCCAGTTAGTGAACCATCAGAACCAATAACTCTGTGGCAGGGGATAACAGGCGGTAAAGGATTTTTATTATTTGCCATACCCACTGCCCTTGCGGACAGAGGATGTCCAATCTGTTCTGCAACCCACTTATAGGATCGACATTCCCCATAAGGGATTTCCATCAATTTTGCCCATACCTTTTTTTGAAACGGAGTTCCCCTGTCAATGTCTAAAGGAAAATCGAAGTGTACCTGTTTACCTCTAAAATATTCTTTTAAAACATCTATTTCAGATTTTAGAAGCGAATCGTCTCTTTTGATTTTTGCAAACGTGTCTTTTAGACTTGCCCCTGTATGTTTCAAACAGGGAAATGGGTGTGGAAAATTTTCTTCAGCGGTGTGGGGAAATGAAATTCGGCAAATTCCTTTTGCGCTTTTTGCGATGTATACATGGCCTATTGATGTAAAAAAACTGCTAAAATGAATTATTTCTAAATTATTTACTAGAACCTTTGTGCCCAAATGTCAGCCTGTATCCCTTGATAAAACCCATGATAGTTAAGGTAATAAAAAGCATGGTAGCAAGAATAGAGATTGTAAGGGTGGTGATTACCCACAATTCTTGTATAAAATAATTCCAACTCTTGTACTTTAATAAACGAACGTCAGTCTTCTCAACAAAAAAGAGAATCAGGGAAATAATACTAAATCCAAGGACAAGGTGTTTGATGTCCTGCTTGTGAGGTGCCATGGAGACTGTAAACACAATGATGGCCAACACAAAGAATATGTGGCGGATATTTTCTATATGGAGTTGGTTCTTGAAGGAATTCAAAGTGACCCATACGGTATCCAGCAGATGTTGTATTAAATCGAAAAACCCCTTGAATGTAAAGTGGATTTCTTTGGGAAATGTATTGTTGAGATGGATGGGGTTAGAGAGCATTTTTGAGATAAAAACAATGAAAAAGGCACAGCCCAAAATAGGTGCTACAGTAATGATGAAGTCAAAGAGAAAGGGAATCTTGGGTTTGTCGTATTTAATTCCCGTACTATTGGATGTGAAAAGATTCAGTTCTTTAATAGTTGTTCCTGTAATAAGACACAGCAAGGCATGGCTGAGTTCGTGCACGATCGTACCGGGCAAGAGAAATCCCTTGATCATCTTGGTGTTAGTATACTTTGTCCACAGCCCGAAAGTCGTAAAACTGAGGAAAATAACCAATATAAGTCCTATCGCTAATGAAAAATAAATCATAGTGTAGAATACCTTTTAACCAAAGGAGACGCAATGGGAAAAATTCGAAATCCTAAGCTTGAAATCCGAAATAATATCAAAATTCAAATAAAAAAAACACGTTCCTGATGAACTCAGATATTTTAAATAGTACAGGTCATTATTTGTTTCGTGGAAAGATTTTCACGGTTTAAAACATTGAGATTTTGATTTTCGAATTTGTTTCGGATTTCAATATTCGAATTTAAAATATTTCAGATCCCTTTGCGTGCATGAGTTTTTTATAGTATTGATTTATGGCTGTGAATATGTGTGCGTTAGATTAACAGAGGTCTTTGGGCATGTCAACTCGAAAAACAACTTTAGGGAAAGTACTCTAAGAATTATTTGACGACATGTTAATTGGTAACAAATCTCGTATTGCAAGGCGGCATTATTAGGTTTCACGGGTTCGTTGAGTTTTTTGGATCAACTGAGCTAACACAAGAAGCCATATTTACCCAAGAGGATGGTGAGCGAAACGGACATCGCAACCTTAGCCGTGTAACGACAATTAACCTCGATTTACACGCAAAGAATTGCTTTGCAATTTGGAACATGGAATATATAATATGGATCGAATTCACCGCAAAGAGTGCAAGGAACTTAGAGACTACAGATGAAGTTTTGATTTTTAGCCTGTGGCTCAGGAATTAAATCTAAAACCTAGAATCGCAATTTTGTTCTCTGAAAATTCTACGCAACTTCGGTGCCCTCTGTGGCAAACTATACTCATTTCTGTGGGGACGTAGCTCAGTCCGGGAGAGCGTCTCGTTCGCAACGAGAAGGTCGGGGGTTCGATTCCCCTCGTCTCCACCAACTCAACCATTGTGCTACAAACACTTACGACTTGTGATACCTTAAAAAATGGTCTCTGGATGGTCTCTGGAAAAAAATGTAGTCGGTGGAAGTCTTTTGAATTACTTAAGCCTGTTTTGTGACATCGGGTTCACATTTTGTTCGAACTCTTAAATAGTGAGTTGTTTTAGCATCGGATAATTAAATGAAACACAAATTGTTAAGATGACCTCCTTGGCCAGAAGCTATGGAGCTACACGGTTAATCCTTTTTGGAAGTGTTCTTGAAACGCCAATGACGGCAAAGGATATTGATATTGCCTGTGACGGTGTTTCTGGATGGAAGCTTTACGAACTGGCTGCAAGGATTGAAGAAGAACTGCACACGCGTCTTGACATCGTACCTTTGAGTCCTTCATCACGTTTTACTAAATATATAGAAAATAAAGGAAAGGTAATCCTGTTACAGCTTATGAGCTACAGGAGGAAATCAATATTGAAATAGAACTGATTGAAGGTATATATATGTGAGCTCTCGACATTGAGTAAAGACTTGGCAAGTCGTGAGCCAACTGTACGTGAAAAGACAGCTGCAGTCGCTTTTTTGTCTTAATTTTACAGCGGGATTGAAAATATTTTAAAACGTATAAGCAAGTTTCATTCTATCCCTCTTCCCGTTGGAGATACTTGGCACATAGACTTATTTAAACGTTTTTGTATCCCATCCCATATCTCTTTATCGGCATTGTTTGATGAATCGTTGTCTTCTGAAGTAGCGCCTTTTCGCCAATTCAGGCATGTTGTTTTTCACTGCTATGGGGTTCAATTGGAATGGGACCGCATGAAAGAAGGTATAGCAAAAGTTGATGGAGTATGAATAGGATTTAAAACAAATCTCTTAAATATTTTGAAATCAAACAGTGCGTAAGTACTCAAACAAGTTTAACCTAAATCCTGCAAATAAGACTTCGCCTTGTTTGCAGGATTTAGGGTGAAAATTATTCTGCATGTTGTTTTAATGAAAATGATTGTTCATTATAAATTGTTTCGATTATTTGCTTGACATATATTTAATTCTGCTGTATTTTGGAAAAACTAATAATAATCTCAATAAAAAATACATTTCGATAAGGGCAAACCCTGAGTGATCGGGGGACGCAAAGTAATAGGGTCTTCTTAATACAATGATGTGGTTTAAGAGAAGATAACTCTAAACCTATATTAAGTCGTAAAAAGATAGCCTTACTGCCGAAGATGTTTCAATAAACATTTTTGCAGTAAGGCTTTTTTATTTGATGGGAGATAATAACATTACTTTGTTAAAAATTAAGCGGCGGATTTTTTCTTAAGTCGTTTGGATTTAATTTTAAAATAGGCATCGGCAAGTTTTTCGTTCTTTGATAGTGCCCTTGTAGAGGCGAATTCGAGTATAGAATTGATCGCCTGTTTGATTTCGTTAAAGGTGGTAGGCCTCGTTTCAAGGATTTTGTTAAGATAG
>JAUPKS010000149.1 GCA_030837315.1 Planctomycetota bacterium | reverse complement strand
AGCTAACCAAAAAGGCATCTTATGCTAATTCGCTATCAAACATTAAATAAATATGCTATATTTCCTTATATTTGTAGGATTCAATCGGTCTATATTATGTGTTTGATGGCGAATTAGTATTAACTACTGGTCTGAAAAAGCCGGTCCATTATACAATGCCTATTACAGTCCTATCTATGGTTACTGGGAATGGGCACAGGATCGTTGGCTGTTACAGATCAAGGACGAGGCCTCCAAACTCAAATGTTTTGCAGAGATCGAAGAGAAATTAGGCATCAAGCACAATGCCTATCCATTCTGGAAACACGGGGAGTACACCGATATGTTACTGGGATGGAAGAGGAAGGAATGGGGGAAATAGAAAATGGTTTACGGTAATTCCTTGCATGTAAAGAAGTCTGGAGTTTGTCATGCTCGATTGATAAAATACGTTAACGATAGCATTTTTTAAGTATTAAGGAGATTATGTTAATGGCCAAACGCATTTCAATTGATCCAACGGTATGTCATGGTCAGGCCTGTATCAAAGGGACACGAATTCCTGTTCACCAAATCATGCGCATGATGGCCAATGGTGACACCATTGAAGAACTTCTTGAAGAGTATCCTTCGTTAAGCCGCGAAGATATACTTGCCTGTTTTGATTATGCAGCATCGCTGGCTGAAGAAGAATTAACGCCCATCGATTGAAAAACATCAGATGAAGATATTTGTAGACGAGAACATACCATTGATGACAGTTCGAACATTGCGCGAAATGGGCCACATTGTGACAGACATTCGCAACACACCTGATAAAGGAATGACTGATGATACTATTTGGGCAATGGTTCAACGAGAAAAGCAGTTATTGATTACAACAGACAAGGGATTTGCGCAATACCGGGACGAACAACATCATGGTATCCTGATTGTGCGGCTTAGAAAACCAAATCGACACAAAATACACCAGCGAGTCATGAAAACAATAACGCAATTTTCAGAAAAGAAATGGCCTGGTATGCTGATTGTCATGAGAGATACGGTTCAAAGTGTATGGCGATCTGCAGATAGAAAGTGAGACTTTTTCTGCCGGTTCTAACTTGATGTATAGGAATTTCAAAGCTGCGGTTGTAGAGCGACGAGCCTCGTCGCTCTACAGATAAAAAGTTGCCGAAGGCCTAATTTACAGATTGAACCGAACATTTTGGTTCAGGCTACAAGCCTGAACCAGCAAAGGAACCAAAATGAAGACGAAAGATACAGGATATGATTACGGGGAATGTAAGATTTGCAATATCCAGATGCAAGAGAAGCTGATAAAACAAGATTTCTGGATTCGAGGAGAACTGATAACTGATTGTTGTGGAAGACTTGCCCGCAGCTGTGTGCCCGCAATGTGGTGAGAAGGTTGTAAAAGCAGATGTAGGACGATGGATTACAAAGTTATTAGAAAATCCTGATCTGCATCTCGAAATTGATTCATTTAAGCTGGCTATTGAAGTAAAGCGTTTTAGATATAGAGAAAAGGACAATACTGACCAAGAAGCTCTTAGATCATGTATAAAGAAAGGGTGCCTTGTTGAGTATGGAGATCCAGCAAATGTACAGGAGCAAATAGAAACTGTACTTATCAAAAAGGCCGTTAAGTATTCAGGCTCTGAACCATTCCTTCTTTACTTGTGGTCCGATAGTCCACACCAAGTCGAGGATGCTGAGATTCTATGTGCAACACGAAACATATTTTTAAAAAAAGAATTATCTAACCTTATCGGGATCTTCTTTAAAATAAATTCCAATAATAATAGAAATCTAATTCCTTCTCCGCAAGTATGCGCTGATAATTCAATAGTGAATTGCTTTAAAGATTGGTTCAGATTTTATTAATAACTTTTTAATTATTTAATCCTTTAAATCATCAGTTATCTAAGGTTAGGTTGAGCGTAAAGTTATCATGCCCAAAGGGCAGAAAGCGTATAGCCAGGGGTGAAGCCCTTGGACAAAGAAACAACATCCATAAACAGCCCCAAAGGGGCGAAAGAAAAAAAAGGAATTTCATTTTGGCTGGCACATTTACATTTTTGGGAATTCATTTTGTCTTTAGCATAAAAAATTGTTAAAGCAAATTCTTCGAAATGGATTCATACTACCTTTCCGGGAAAAAATGATTTTGGATGGCAGGATGGCTACGGGGCTTTTTCGGTAAGCAAGTCATCAGAAAGCGCAGTACTTCAATATATTCAGGATCAACAAAAGATGACTCTCTTTCGCCCCTTTGGGGCTAAATATTTTTCTATTCATTGCGTTCAGGGGGCTTTACCCCCTGCTATATACTAACGGCCTTTCAGGCCTAAAGATGGCTGAAATTGGATGTTATTTTTGATTCAATTTGAACTGACAAAAGATATGCGACAAAGCATAAGCTGTATATAGTGAACACTAAAAGAAAGTTGTCATTGCGAGGAGGAACGACGAAGCAATCTCAAGACAGGGATTGCTTCGCTGTCGCTCGCAATGGCGGATTCACGTCAACTTATTTAGTACGTTTACTATATTCAAGGCTTCGTTCCTTAACTCTCCATACAGAATTGTACAGTAACCAGGTACGATGAATATTAAAAAACGCCCAAATCATAAGTTGTACATTCAAGCGCTTCGCCGTATGTCACCTGAGCAGAGACTGCTTAAGGCATTCGAATTATCCCAATTTTCCCGGGATCTCTTTCTTCATGGATTGCGCAAGAGATTTCCTGATCTACCGGATAATGAAGTCAAAAAAATATATCTGGAGCGCCTGAATAAATGTCACAACAGGAATTACTAAAAAAAATTATCTGGCGGCGGCGAAAAACAGTTTATCGATGCATTGCGGGTCTATGAAGTACAATTCAAGAGTCTCAATATGGACTATCTATATCGTTGGGCAAAAAAGCTAGACGTCGAATCTATGCTCCAAAAACTACAGGAAGAAGCTGAGGTAATAAAGGAATAAATAGAATATGCATAAACAAAGAGTCGGTAGAAATGAGCCTTGCCCTTGTGGTAGTGGGAAAAAATATAAAAAATGCTGTTACGGAAAAAACATATTCAACAACTCTACTAAATCAAAGAATATCCAGCATATCTTACCTCCTCATGATACGATTAATTATGGACAACCGCTCTTAGATGAAACCTTTTTTAAAACAAATATTGTACACGAGCTATCGGCACCACGGTTCATTTATAGCATCTTATTAACACCTGAAATTGAAGCTCTGGCTTCTGAAATGACAAATCAATTTCTCGACCGGGGAGCAATAGAATCGCGGCTCATCGAAAATACCGAAGATGTAAGCGAATTAATGAATATCATGCTTAAGGGACCAGATTCTTTAAATCAGGTAAAATTGAAAAACAAGTTATTACGATACAAGAATGTTGCTATTCCATTGATTATGCAAGAGTTGAAGAAGCCTCAAAGTGATGCATTTATAGAATTAGCAATAAAAATTATTCATGCATCAGGGGAAGATTATTCAAATGAAATACTGGAAATAATTAAGGTTAACCAGAGAGATGCATATGCAGTAGCATTACTCTGTATGGTATTGGGATTTTATGATAATGGAGAAACGGAAAAAGTATTATGGGACTATTACCACTATTTCAAAGAGCATTTTCGTGGTGAGACTTATAGTGACGGACCGTTACTGGGCTTAGAGGAAATAAGGGCGGAAGAAAGCGGTATGTCTGAACTGAACGCTCAAACCGTTTCTTAAGATTATACTTCATAAATTATTGTGGGGGTGTAGTTGCTGTATGAGCGAAAATCTTAGATGCACTGTTTATTGAATTATGGAAGAATTAACAATGAAACATACGATAGAACTGGACGTGATAGCGGCAAATAAGCAGTTGCAAGGCCTGACTGCTATGGAGCGGGTTCGATGGGCAGTAGAAACCTTTGGTAAGGATGCGGTTCTGCTGAGCAGCATGCAGAGTTCCGCATCTGTGCTAATGCACTATTTTTATAGCATGGAGCTGGAGAATGAAATACTCTTTGTGGATACAGGTTACCACTTCAGGGAAACATTGCAGCTCCGTGACGAATTTATGCGCTGTTACAAGTTAAATATGGTGACGTTGTATCCCGAACTAACCCCGGAACAACAGGAAAAGAAATTTGAAAAAAAGTTATATCTTTATGCCGATGGCCAGAAAGAATGCTGTCGCTTGCGCAAGACGGTGCCATTCATTAGCCATATGAAGCAGTCAGGGCACAAGCTTGCAATGGTTGGTTTGCGTCGTAGTGAAGGAGGCCGGCGTGCCAAGTTGTTCCCTCTTATTCAAGATCCACGGATCGCGGGATACACCCTGCACCCGATATTCGATTGGACGGACGAACAGATTCAAACGTACCTTCAGCAAGATGACGTACCTGTGCACCCCTTGTATAAACAAAACTATCCCAGCATTGGATGCGAATGCTGCACCACACCAGTCGAACCGGGTGAAGATCCACGAGCAGGCCGTTGGCGACATCTGGCAAAAGCTGACGACGAAGGGCCGAAGTATTGCAATATCAATTGTTCGGATGGCTCAGGGATTTGACATGTCGGCAGACGGAAATCTTCTGCTGCCACATATCTCAAAGAACCGCTTAAATAAAAAATAAAAATTCCTGCACAATCAAGCCAAATTTGACTCGTATTTTTTAGCAAGGAGAAACCACATGGAATACATCAACATCCCAGGAACGGAATTGCATGCTTCGCGGATTGGTTTGGGAACATGGGCCATTGGTGGCTGGATGTGGGGTGGAACCGAGGAGCAAACATCGATTCGCACCATCCATAGAGCGCTTGAACGGGGGATCAATTTGATCGATACCGCACCAGTCTACGGTCAGGGTCGTTCGGAGGAGATCGTTGGAAAGGCGATAGAACTATATGGCAAACGCGAGTGCGTTATTATTGCTACCAAGGCCGGTCTGGATTGGAGTGGGAAAAAGGTTGTTCGCAACTCCACAAAGGATCGTATATTCAAAGAGATTGAAGATTCCCTGCGGCGCCTGCGTACCGACGTCATCGACATATACCAGGTGCATTGGCCAGATTCCCTGGTTCCTGTGGATGAAACTGCCAGGGCCATGCAACAGCTTTATCGGCAAGGCAAGATTCGCGCTATTGGTGTGAGTAATTATTCGTTAAAACAGATGGATATCTTCCGCCAGGCCGCATCACTGCACGTTGTACAGCCACCATATAACATCTTTGAACGCCATATAGAACACGATGTGCTGCCCTATGTTCACAAACACACGTTGAAAACGCTAACCTACGGCGCCTTATGCCGGGGGTTGCTCACGGGAAGGATGAAACCCGATACGCAATTCACAGGCGACGACCTGCGCAAGGTCGATCCAAAATTTCAACAACCACGATACGGTCAGTATCTGGATGCAGTTGCTCAACTTGAGCGTTTTGCCCGCGAGCGTTTCAAGAAGAGTGTGTTGGCACTGGCGGTGCGCTGGTTGCTTGATCAGCCTGACGTAAGCATAGCCCTGTGGGGCGCACGCAGGCCCGATCAGTTAGACCCTGTCGACGAGGCGATGGGATGGACGATTGATGACATGTCGCGCAAGGCCATTGATCAAATCGTGCACAAGACCATTAAAGATCCGGTTGGGCCGGAATTCATGGCACCACCATCGCGTGAGGCCGTTACCTGAAGCGTATTTCTCATGCAAAAGTATAGTTGTTTTCCAATGTCGTTTGGTCTTTTTGGTGATAATGTATCATGGAAAAATTGATGGAATTTGTTAATAAGCTGAACACGTATATATGGGGACCCCCGATGCTTGTTTCTATCATCGGAGTGGGCTTATTTCTTGCCATACTGAGCCGCTTTGTTCAGGTAAGAAGGTTCATGCGTATGTGGCCAGAAACCTTCGGGAGGACATTTCGCAGGAAGGGCGCCGGGGAAGGAGACATTAGCCCATTCCAGGCGGTAAACGTTGCGCTTGGTGGAACGGTAGGGGTTGGAAATATTGCAGGTGTGGCAACTGCTATTGCGATTGGAGGGCCAGGTGCAATCTTCTGGATGTGGATATCAGGTATCCTGGGGATGGGTACCAAGTTCTTCGAGGTTGCCCTTGGTATCCACTATAGGACGAGAGAACCAGGTGGACCAATGATTGGGGGGCCGATGATGTACATCAGCCGTGGTATGGGTCCGGCATGGAGATGGCTTGCGTTCGTATTTGCATTGTTTGGGGCGCTGGCGGCATTTGGAATAGGGAATATGGTTCAGTCGAATTCCGTAGCTGAGGGGCTTGGGTATTTTCATATTCCGCCCTGGATAACCGGTGTTGGACTTCTATTTTTTGTTGGGCTGGTGACGATAGGAGGGATAAAAAGGATTGCGCAAGTGGCCATGTTCTGTGTCCCGTTCATGTGCATTCTTTATATGATAGGAGCTCTTGCGGTTATCACTTGGAAGATTGACTGCGTGCCTGCAGCACTGGCGATGATTGTTCGGGATGCGTTTCAGCCATCAGCTGCAATGGGAGGATTCGCTGGGGCATCGGTGATGCAGGCGGTCCGTTATGGGATTTCCAGGGGCACCTTCAGCAACGAAGCAGGGTTGGGTAGTGCTCCGATCGCTCATGCAACTGCCAGGACGGATCATCCTGTACGCCAGGCTTATTGGGGTATGATGGAGGTGTTTATAGATACAATCATCATGTGCACGGCAACAGCGCTGGTAATTATCCTTACCGATGCATGGAAATCTGGTGAAACTGGAGCATCCCTGACGATACATGGATTCTCATCCCTGCTGGGTATGAAGGTAGGTTCAGCCGTTGTTGCCTTTTGTATGGTGTTGACAGCCTATGACACAAACCTCGCCTGGTGCTTTTACGGAGAGACATGCGCTGTCTATCTCCTGGGTCATGGACGCATAGTCAGATATATTTACCGCTCTTTGTGGCTTCCTCTTGTATTGGTTGGAGCAGTGATTAAGTTAGAAATGGTATGGGGTATCGCAGATATCCTGAACGGCCTGATGGCGGCACCAAACCTCATTGCTCTGATAATCCTGGCACCCGTCGTGGTGCGTCTTATCCACAATTTCGAGGGTGTTTTTCCCAATTCTTAAAAACAGATCGAGATACATAAACTCGCTGTTCAGGACAAGTCTTTTCCCATTGATTAGGACAGATATCTAGCGGGCTAAAACCTCAGATTGATAAAACACAGGTGTACGATTTAAGTTTTCAACTTTTTTTACACGATGATCTCCTGGTTTCTTTTTATCAGGTTTTGACATTTTAAAATTCTTTGATAATCGCTTTTCTATCAATCTCCCTCATTAAATCTTCGATGTCTTCCGTCTTTGGTTCCTTAAAAGTCTCACCCACCTGGTAATGAAATATCGTACTGACACTTTCCTTAAACATATCCTCTGCCGATTTGGGCAGGTCTATCAACCTGACATCGATGTTGCTTAATAAATAAGTTATCTGATCAAAAAGAACACTGGTCGCTACCCCCGAATGAATAAACGACTGCCGATATAAATTGCTTTCAATGTCATGCATAAATCCCTCGATTTGAGTGATTTGATTTTGCAAGAGAAGAATCGCTTTTTCCAAATTTCTTCTCATGAGATGAGAACTTTTTAGATAGTTAATTTGAATATTCGGTTCCCTGGATATCTTTTTGTCTTTATTTCTGGTATACGATGAAATACGGTCTTCTATGTTTTTAACTTCATTGATTAACCGATCAAACTTTTTTTCTATGACTTCAAACTCCGGTATATTTTTATAATAACAGGTATCCCTCAGTTCTTCGTGGAACTTTACACTCTGTGCCAAAAAGTCCTCTAATTCTTTTGCGCTATACGAAAAAAACTCAGCTTCATTTTTAAAGGTATCGATTATTCTCATTTGATCTGCTTTTTCAGCAATATTTTGAATGCCCGTTTTGATGTCAATGAGGGTCATAAAAACAGGATTTTGGTTTAGCTTCAATATAATAGCGGTGGCAGATTTATTTTTACTTATAATAAACTCTTCCAGTGAATGAATCGTGTTTATGATTTCCAGATACGTGCTTTCCTTTAACGGCTTATCAAACAGAAGTTTTTGTAAGTTTCGTAATATTCCTTGAACGGATTCTTGATCCTTTGAAGTTTCTAATATTCCCCAATTACTCAGTTCTTTATAAAGGATTTCAAATTTGTTTGATTCAGCAAAAATAGCGCCAAATGGATCCGGAGTATCTTTGTTACTCTCGATAGTCTTTATTAATTCTTTTAGTTGATCAAGGGTATCAGACAAACTTGTCAGCAGGGGCACGCACCTCCTCGCTTCCAAGAAGGCATCCCTGCCGGTAATAGTCTTTAACTTAGATAATTTTTCCAAATTTTCATTGAATTTAATCAAGAGCTTTTGAACATCCTCTTCCTGCCCTGTTTTTAAAATTTGGTCCTGCCTGAAAACTGGTTTTGAGGAGATCTCAATTGTTACAGAAAAAATTGACTCGATACATTTTTTGACAATCGAACCAAATTTCTTTGAGGATTTTCCGGGAAGTTCAATCGCATCGTGGGTACTGTCAGCAGTTTCAATTTTCGTATTTCGTATCGTCAAAAAATCAAGATATGCAAGAAGTTTGCTAAAGGAATTCAATAGTTCCTGGTAATCACTTTGCAATAACGGATGATTCGAAACTATTTGCAGCTTCTTCAGTTCGTTATAATTTGCCGTTAAATTTTCTAGCTCATTGTAAATGTCTGGTTTGTGTTTTGATAATTTCTTTGATAATCTCGCAATAAATTTTTCAATACAGTTTGCATAGGTTAAAAAGAGGCTATATTCTTCCAGAAGCTTAAATTGACTATTTAGTCTGTTGGCTGCAGAATAGATGTAACCTGCATATGCCGGCATAGCCTTCCAGTTATTGTTTTCTATGATATGTTCGAGCCTCATTAAATCCAGGAATAAGCTTTCATTAGCCAATAATGAATTGTTCGTTGTGGCTATGTGATTAAAGATGTCGGCGAAGAAACCAAGCGCATCAATCTTTTCCTCAACCATGTTAATGTCATTTTCCTGAGTATTAAAGATTCTTAATTTCAAATAATGTTGTTCTAAATCCAACTTAAGGATTAACGAAATAAAATGGAGGTTTATATAAATCTCTTTCAATCCCGTAGTTGTAAAGACCTTGTTTTTCGTTTCGATTTTATTGAATCGAAGTTCTCTGCCTATTTTTTCCGAAGTTAAAGGTAGTCCATTTAAAATTAAATAATCACCTAACCTTCCCGTATATTTTTCATACGATTCAGCACTGGTAATGTAGTTGCGGTGAATGTAATCTGGCGTAAAATTACCCAGTTGTCCTTGTTCTGTTTCATCAATGATCAACAGATTGCTTGCACCCTTTTCTATACCTTTTTTATAGTGCAAAACAACATGGGGTTTCCTAAGGCATTCAACAAGGGCCTCGACCTCTGTTACCGTAGCGGTTATATTCGATTCTACAAGACATTGTTCTTTAAAGGTGAGGATGTTGTCGATTTCGCCTTTAATAAAGAGGCGTTTGGAAATAATTTTGAGGGTTTTCTCAAAAGAAGTATCAATGACCTGGCCTTTAAATTTAACTACAAAAGATTTCTGGGGCTCTTTGGTTATCTTTTCTTTGTTTTTTTCTCTCAGTTCGTCTATTTGTGTACGGACAATTTCGGAGGTGTGGTACTTCTTTTTTAATAGCTCGTAAAGATAATTTTTAGCGGGAGAAATTTGAGTCTTCATATACACAATCTAATAAAACTTTCCAAGACTGTCAAAATAATTCTGATATTTTGCAACACTATTTGTTTATCAGCGGCTTCCTGGATACAAGGAGTTTCTGGGCAAGCAGAAAGACAATTTTTTCTATCGCATCTTCCACAGCAGGTCCGTATTTGGGTCCTGCCGTCTTCCACCACCCGCCTTCCGTCTCGAAATCAATTACATCTAAATTTTTCCCCTCCACGGTCAATTCTTCATCAAATATCGTGTTTAAATTCTTATCTAAGAAGGAAGCTTGAATCGACAGATCATGCTTCCCAATGGCTCGCCAGACTGAGTCCTCAACAATTAATTCTAATTTTGATTCCCTTAACCTCACCGTTAACACGCCTCCTAATTCGTCTTTTTCAACGATTTCATGGCTTGGCAATCCGTTCAGAATCGTAACTTTGTTAAATACCGTCTTCGTCATTTCTTCTATGTTCTTAGCCAGGGGTTCCCCTATGGGGAAGACATAGTGATGAATCCCCACAATCATATCTGTTTGCCGCTCTTCTTGACTCAATTGGCGCAGCGAAGGTTCGATAAAAACTCCCACATGCACGGGAATCGAATGCACCTCTTTTAAGCGCTTGTCCAATGCGGGCATTATCGTCACCTTCATCCCGCGTCCATTAGTACAACCCATAGCACAAAGGAATAGCAGAATAATCAAAGATGTTTTTCTATTTATAACAACCATCCGGTATTTGTAAAGTTGTTTTACTTAAATTCTCCCCATAAACCATTTTAATACTCGTTTTCAAAAGAAGGATAGGGAGGAGTTTTTATAATAGCAATTATAACTTTCGGGACTGAATAAGCAATCATGTTTTTGTTTCGAGATTGCTACATTCAGGTGATGGAGAAATTACCGTATCGGTTGTTGATCTCCTTTACGGTATGTCTAGCGTAATGACAAGGAATTTCAAAGCTGTGGTTGAAGAGCGAAGGGGCTCTTCGCTCTCCATTATTAAGCGATGTTTCACTAACCCATATACCCCAATCCCTTCAACCGCTCCATGATCTTGGCCTCATCTTCTGGTGAGATATTGTGAGGAGCGTCTGTTCTGTTGATTTGCAAGGTTTGGTATTCCACCTCTTTTATGCCTTTATTCAATATATCCGACAGCACTTTGCCGTCTATATAAGAAGGAATCCGTTTATCTAAGAGATAAAGAACGGTGGGGACGATGTCTATAATCTCTGCATTGTGCACTTGATGATTTTTCTTGATATCTTTTCCCATGGCAATGAAAATGCCGTTTTGTCTGTGACAGCCGGAACGACAGAGCTTATATTGTGTGGCAGGCATGAGCATGTTTTGGGCAAGGCCGATTTGCATGACATAACCTTCTGCCATGTCAATGACCAGGTCGGGGGCGTTTGATACGCAGGCTCCTGTGTATATCTCTTCCCGTTTATAGGCCTTTCGGATAATATTTTGAGATGTTTCCGGGTCATTCAAGGCATAAAGCTTTTCAATCAACTGGTCTCGGAGGGATTCATATTCTTTCCCCTGTTTAATGATGCCTTCGTGTTGGCGGTCCTTCAGATTAATCCAGATATTCTGTCCGGACAGGGAACAGAAATACGACTTGGTTTGTTGCCAATCGACTTTCCCCAGCCCAGTATCCACTGTAGGAGTAAGCGCTTTGAGTCTCAACCAATCAGGTACGACGTGATCGACCCATGGTCCGATACCCACGCTATACGTTACCCTTTTTAAGGCAGTCTTTATAGTCCTCAGGAGTTGTGTGTTGACAGATATTGGCGGTTTTGGTTTTAACCGTAAGATACCCGCGTCATGAAAATATTTATTGATATAAAAATCCTTGTAAAGCCCGCCAAACCCATGGTCGGAGACGATCATGACGGTTGTATCTTCTGAAATAGTATTCAAAAATCGCTGAATAACGACATCGAGATATTGGTAGTAATCTTCAATAGTGTCTTTGTATTTTTGAGATTTTTTGGGGTCGTGGATTGGATGGTTTGTTTCCATGTAACGCCAGAAAAAGTGCTGAAGACGGTCAAGTTCATCGAACACAACCATAAAAAAGCCTGGTTGGTATTTGTTATAGAGATAATGGACGGCCTTTTCCTGTATATCTGTGACCTTATACAGCTCATCGATAAAGGCATCCTCTTTTCCACTCATAATCGTCCCTACGTCGATGCTAAATTGTAATGTATGCAAATACTTTTTTAATTCTTCTTTAAGGGGTGTAGGGTATATGAAATTCGAGCTTGTATCCGGGAGGCCAAGACCTGCAACCATAAAACCATTAACAGTTTCCGGTGGATAGGTCATAGGTATGTTAAAAATGCCGGATGTCATGCCATAGGTGTCCAGGATATTCCAGATGGCGGGAGTCTTTCTGTCGGCGGATGTGACATTTTTAAGTTCGTAATTATCATGACGGATGGTGAAAAAGTCGAAGATGTTGTGTTTGCCGGGGTTCACACCGGTAAAGGCTGAAGTCCAGGCAGGTGCGCTGAGGGGGGGGGTGGTGCTGTTTAAATTTCCGTGACTACCATGTTCAACAAGGTATTTAAATGTTGGCAACTTTCCTTTGCTAATCATTGGATGAATGACATCCCATGTGGCGCCATCAAGACCTATAATGACAACTTTATTTTCTTTATTCATATTCTAATACGATTTGGAAATTTTTCTTATTTCTTCATTCATCGTAATTACCGCCTTTTGTGTGGCTTCTTTCCATGCACATATGCCGTATTTTTCCTTCCAGGGAGAAACATTGTATGCATAAAGGATAGAACGGGAGGCGTTGATAATAGCTCCAAGACCATCTGAGTTGAAACAATATTCAATATCTTTTGCTGCTGCACCCTGGGCGCCATAACCAGGCACAAGAAAATAGGCCATGGGCATAATCTTTCGTAATGCCGATATCTCATGTGGAAATGTAGCCCCCACAACGGCTCCAATAGCACTGTATCCCTTTTTGCCAACGAAATCTTTGCCCCATGCATGTGTCTTTTCTGCGATGATTTCATAAAGTTTTTTCTCTCCACAGATAAGGTCTTGAAATTCACCGGAGGCTGGGTTTGACGTCTTTACAAGGATAAATATGCCTTTATTATGTTCTTTTGCCGTCTCGAAAAAAGGCTGCAAACTATCCGATCCCAAAAATGGGTTAACGGTTATGGCGTCTGCGGCGAACGGAGTTTCAACGACATGGTCTATGTGAACTGTTCCAATATGGGCATCGGCATATGCCGATGCCGTGCTGGGAACGTCACCCCTTTTTATGTCGCCAATTACTAGCAACCCTTTTTGTTTGGCGTATTTAATGGTTTCAGCATAGGCCCAGACACCCCACGAGCCATAAAGTTCATAAAATGCAATCTGAGGTTTGACGATGCCAACAAGTGGCGCAATAAGGTCAATAATCTGTATGTTGAATTCCAGGATAACGCGCGATGCATATTCAGTGCCCTGTTTTTGAGAGGTGGCAAATTTTTCTTTAATGGTAGCGGGGATGAATTTGAAATAGGGGTCTAAACCGACAACGACACAGCTATTTTTCTGGAGGATGGTTGTAATGAGCTGGTCAGCGAAATTTTCTCTGCTGTCAGAGACTACGGCCAAATTTGTTTTCCTTATTTTTTAATACCGCCCGATTGACTAAAGTGCCAAAAAATTTTCAAGAAGTTTTGGACCTTCTTCGGTTAAAAAGGATTCCGGGTGGAATTGTACCCCTTCCAGGGGATGTTCCTTGTGGCGGATACCCATAATTTCATCATTGTCTGCCCTGGCTGTAACCTCAAGGCAATTAGGCAACGTATCTTCCTTGACAATAAGAGAATGATAACGAGTTGCCTCAAAAGGATTGGAAAGGCCTTTATATATGGTTTTGCCGTCATGTTTGATCATGGATGTCTTGCCATGCATGAGCCGCCTTGCACGAACCACCTCTGCTCCATATGAGTGTGCAATACACTGGTGGCCGAGACAAACCCCGAGTATTGGTATCCTGCCAGAAAAATGTTTTATGATATCGTTAGAAATACCCGCTTCCTTAGGCGTACAGGGTCCTGGCGATATGATGATATGATCTGGCCTTTTTTCCTCGATCTTCTCAAGGTTGACCTTGTCATTTCTAAAGACTTCCATTCTCGCACCAAATGCTCCGATTTGCTGTACAAGATTGTAAGTGAAGGAGTCGTAATTATCAATAATGATTACCATAATATTTCTATTTCCTTAATTGTCTGATATTAACAAAATAAATTTTGAATATCAAAGGGATTTTATATGGTAAATGAACAAGTTTTTGCATCTCCTTACTGTTCAAGTTCTCACGACAAAAACAAACTTGACAATAGCAGTTTTTTTTATTAAAATAATACAGAAAGTATTAATTAGGACAAGGGAGATATTAATTGCAAAAAGTGGGGATGCCCCACTTTTTTATTTTAAGGACTAGAAATTCCTCCCTCAGAATTAGTTTTTGTATAGCATTCAATTTACCGAATAAAACAAAAAAGGTATTTATGGATAAAGAAAGCTTGTTGCGCTTAGTAGATAGTTTACACAGAGACAAGGAAATTGCCAAAGATGTTGTGTTTCAAGGCATAGAGGCAGCGTTAACCACTGCCGCCCGGAAGCATTTCAAATCCCAGGAGGCGGTTTCTATTCAAATTGATAGAAATACAGGAGAGATTTTGGCCAAGGAAGGGGAGCATACCATTGATCCTTCTGAATTGGGGAGAATTACGGCACAGACTGCCAAACAAGTCATCATCCAAAAGATAAGAGAGGCTGAGCGGGACGTGATTTATGAAGACTTTTTTAGCAGAAGGGGTGACATTGTCAGTGGGACTGTTCAACGGTTTGAGGGTTCTACGATAATTGTGAACCTTGGCAAAACAGAAGGCGTTTTACAAAGATCAGAACAAATTGATGGTGAGCACTATAATACAAATGAACGAGTCAGGGCGATTGTTTATGATGTGAAGAAAATCGGAGTACGGGTAAGAATATTACTTTCAAGGGCACATCCCGATTTTGTCCGAAGGCTTTTTGAATTAGAAGTGCCTGAGATTGCAGAAAACACCATTGAAATAAAAACGCTGGTAAGAGATCCTGGACATAGAACCAAAATCGCGGTGGCATCGAGTGACCTGAATGTTGACTGTGTTGGTGCCTGTGTGGGTGTGCGCGGATCTCGAATTAAGAACATTGTGGATGAATTAAACGGCGAAAAGATCGATATTATCCGGTGGAGCGATGAACCTGAGGTACTGTTGCCTAACGCGCTGAAACCTGCAGAAGTTTCGGGAATTATTTTATCAGCGGAAAATCAAGTTGCGACTATTGTGGTGCCGAATGATCAGCTTTCTCTGGCAATAGGGAAAAGAGGACAAAATGTGCGTTTGGCGTCACGGTTAACTTCGTGGGATATTGATATCATAACAGAATCAGAATTTGACGAGCGACAGAAAAGCGGCGCTGTAGGACTTGCGGAAGCTGCTGCGTCAAACAAAAAATCTTCAGATAATGTGAATATAACAATTACCGAGTCTGCGGAACAAATAAAAACAGGCGGGGAAAAAGAGGAAGTTTAATAATAGACCATCGATTTTGATTATTTTTAGGAGTGTAAATGGAAAAAATTAGGATCAGTTTACTTGCGAAAGAGCTGGGGGTTAAGAGTAACCTTTTGATTGATAAGTGTCATGAGAAAGGGTTGACTCATATTAATCACCATGCGAATACTCTGAATCCTGAGCAAGCAGAAATGATAAGACAATTGTTTCGGCCAATTCCAAAGGCAGCTCCCGCAAAAGAAGAACCTAAGGTTAAAGAGCCTCCTGTCCCCCGCGAGATTGAGCAAAAAAAAGATGATAAAACGACCGTGCAAACGAGTAGTGGTGTCAAGCTTGTTCAACCAACCAAACTTGTGAGAATTTCCAAAGGCACTCCTCCTCAACAGCAGCGGGTTGTAAAAGTAACGCCGATAAAAACTTTTTGGAAAAAGAAACAACCATCAAGTTTTGGTTTCCACAGAAAGAAAGAACATGTAGGGGAAGTTGTAGAACCTAAAAGGCCAGCAGTTAGGGAGAAAGAATCAAAGGTTGTTATGGAACTACCGATAACGGTTAAAGACTTGTCCTCGAAATTAGGGATTCGTGCAAATGAGATTATTACCAAGCTGCTTCTTGAGCACAATGTGCGCTCAACAATTAATCAAATATTACCTGAAGAGATTGTGCAGCTGTTAGGTATTGAGTATGGCATAGAGATTGAAATCAAAAAAAAGGAGATGGTAGAAGAACGCGAGTTTATTACCGATCAGATGTCTACAAAATCTGAGGACATGGTGTATCGTGCGCCAATTGTAACTTTTTTGGGGCATGTTGACCACGGAAAGACATCACTCCTTGATAGTATTCGTCAGACAAATGTGGCAGCTGGTGAGGTGGGTGGTATTACGCAGCACATTGGTGCGTATAAGGTGGAAACGAATGGAAAACACGTGGTATTTCTGGACACCCCCGGTCATGAAGCATTTACGGCTATGAGGTCAAGAGGTGCAAATATTACCGATGTGGTGGTGCTTGTTGTGGCTGCTGATGATGGAGTAATGCCACAGACCGAGGAGGCGTTAAATCATGCCAAGGCTGCCAATGTGCCGATTGTTGTAGCGTTGAATAAGATTGACAAGCCTGGCGCCAATCCGTTGCGCGTAAAACAACAGCTTGCAAATTTAGAATTAGTTTCTGAGGAGTGGGGCGGAAAGACACAGTTTGTTGAAACTTCTGCTGTCACAAAAAAGGGTATTAATGCCTTACTTGAAAGGCTTTTGCTGGAATCTGAAATTCTGGAACTAAAAGCGAATCCTCGGAATCCGGCGCGAGGGGTTGTCTTGGAGGCTCATTTAAGTGAAGGACGGGGGGTTGTTGCAAATGTCTTAATACAAGACGGCACCTTGCATCAGGGGGACATTATCCTCTGTGGCAAAACTTTTGGCCGGGCACGCCTTATTACGAACGACAGAGGGGTTGAGGTAAAAGAGGCAGGTCCGACTACACCAGTTTCTGTCTCTGATTTTTCAGAGGTTCCTGAGGCCGGTGACAAATTCTATGTGGTTGGCGATATACAAAAAGCAAGAGAGATTGCCCAAGAAAGGCAAAAGAAAGAACGTGAAACCTCCTTGGCAAAACATCAGCATGTCACCTTGGATAGCCTCTATTCTAAGATTGCTGAAGGGAAAGTAAAGGAAATCAAGGTAATATTAAAGGCTGATTATAAGGGTTCTGTCGAAGTACTCAAAAAGGCATTGGAAGAGCTTTCCACACCTGAAATTAAAGTAAAAATATTGCATTGCGGTGTTGGTGGTATTACAGTATCGGACGTGCTTCTTGCGGATGCATCGGATGCAATTGTGATTGGATTTTATGTGACGGCTGAGGACAAGGCGCGTATCCTGGCAGAAGAAAAAGGCGTGGATGTAAGGCTTTATAAAATTATCTATGATGCGACGAACGAGATAAAAGCCGCCATGGAAGGCATGTTAGAACCGGAATCCAAGGAAGTTGTATTAGGTCAGGTTGAAATACGGCAAGTTTACAATATCTCAAAGTTTGGTAACGTTGCTGGTTCTTATGTCAAAACGGGTAAAATCACAAGGAATTCCTCTGTCCGTCTGATTCGCGATAATATTATCATTTATGATGGGAAATTGGAGTCATTGAAGATCGTTAAAGATGATGCCAGAGAGGTTAGGGCGGGATTTGAATGTGGGCTGAAAGTTGCTAATTATAACGATATTAAAGTAGGAGATATTGTGGAGGCTTACGAGGTACAAAAGGTTGCGCGAACCTTAAAAGGATAGGGACGTGCCTCTGTGGGTTTTTTTGGTAACATATTTAAGAAAAATGTTACTGGAATTTTTGTTGTGACGATGCTGCATTTATGAATCTGGAATTTTACAAATCGGATGACGCTGTGGTTGGTGTCTTGAGCGTCCGGTTGGTTATTCGGAGTGCACAAACATTAAAGGATAAACGTCGCGTTATTAAAAGCCTGAAGGACCGTGTGAAAAATAGCTTTAACGTCTCTATCTCAGAAATTGGCACTTTAGACCATTGCCAATATTCTCAATTAGGGGTTGCTATGGTAGGAAATGATAAAAAGTATATGAATGGGGCATTGTCGAGTTTGCTTAATATGTTCCGCTTCACTACTTCTGTTGAGCTTGTTGATTATCACCTCGAATTTGTTTAATTCCATACCAAAAAATACACGTGCAAATTTTAAATTCCTTTTTATGATTGTGTGCTTGCGCTTTTTCATAAAAATAAGGGGGTTATTATGTCTTCAAGAAGAATTGAACGATTGGCAGAATCTGTTAAGCAGGAAGCAAGTAAAGTCATTCTTTATGAATTAAAGGACCCCCGGATAAGTTTTATTACGGTAACAAAGGTTGAGGTTGCACCTGATTTAAAAAGGGCAAAAGTCTACATCTCTATATTGGGGGATGATCTTGCTCGCAGAAGAACTTTGCAGGCAATAGAGCATGCCAAAGGATTTATTCAAGCAAAGGTAGGCGCTTATTTGCAAATAAGATATACCCCGGTATTGACATTTTGTTTGGATGAATCGATTCAAAAAAGTCTGCATATTTCAAAACTTATTGACGAGGCCGTAAAAGGAAATGATTTAACAATAAAAGGTGAGTTGGAAGAATGAAAAAATTACACTTAGGCTTGCCCAAAGGCAGTCTTCAAGAAGCAACTATCGAAATGATGAAAAAAGCGGGTTACACCGTTCATGTAAGTCCGCGATCTTATTATCCTGCGATTGATGATGATGAAATCGCGGTGAGATTAATCAGGCCGCAGGATATGTCCAGATATGTTGAAAAAGGCATTGTTGATGCTGGTCTGACTGGAGCGGATTGGGTGAAAGAGGCCGGCTCAGAAGTAAGGGTAGTTGTGAGTCTTGTATATGCTAAACAACAATTAACAAAGGTGAAATGGGTTCTGGCTGTGCCTGAAAATTCCACTATACGCTCTGTGAATGATTTACAGAACAAAAAGGTTGCAACAGAACTTGTGAATGTAACACGACAATACCTTGCAGAACGTGGCGTGGTTGCCGATATTGAGTTTTCTCACGGCGCTACTGAGGCAAAGGCGCCTGACTTAGTCGATGCTATCGTAGAACTTACTGAAACGGGTAGCAGTCTGAAGGCAAACAAACTTCGTATTATTGAGACTGTTATGGAGTCTGCAACTCAACTTATTGTCAATCATCATGCGTGGAAGGATGAGTGGAAACGCACAAAAATAGAGAATCTTGCAATGCTTTTTGAAGGAGCTATTATTGCTCGAGCAAAAGTTGGATTGAAGATGAACGTCCCAAGCGGGGCTCTAGATCAAGTGTTGAAAAAATTGCCTGCATTGAGAAAACCTACAGTCTCTACGCTGGCTGAAGGCGCTGGCTATGCAATTGAAACGGTGCTTGATGAAACGGTAGCAAGAAGTATTACTCCTGAACTAAAAAGGGCTGGAGCTGAAGGGATCATTGAATATCCATTAAATAAAGTTATTCTTTAGTATGTGGGAGTCGTGGCATGTTAAGAATGTACAAAGAAGTATGAAATGTTGCTTATTCGATCTTTTCCTGTTATTTTTGTTCTTGTAATATTCCTACCTAACGGTTTTCTTGGTTGTCGTAGTATTGCGATTCAACCGGGCAAACAATCAGTATCTCACAGCAAGAATTGGTCTCTGGATGCTCGGGAAAAGGGATATTCCTATTTTTGTGCCGGATATTTTTCCATGTTGGAAAGAGATTGGGGAAATGCGGTTGAGAACTTCGAAAAGGCAATTCAGTTAGACAATTCCTCTGAAAGAATTATTCAGCATTTGGCTACGTGTTATTTCCAATTGGGTGAGAATGAAAAAGCAATCAAATATATAGAAAAATTAGCGAAAACAAAACCAAATGAATTTAGTGTGCATTATACATTGGCTACTCTGTATGAAACCGTTGGGAAAAACAAAGAGGCTATTGAAGAATATGAATATGCCCGCCGATGTAAGACGACAAAGCTAGATCACGTCTTCCTGGCGGACGCTCTCTACAGACTCGCCAATCTTTATATGAATGATGGTAGGATGGAAAAGGGGATAGCGTGTTACAAGAGCATGTTTGACATGAAGTTAGTAACAGAACCCATAAAGATATATTACGAAATTGGTCATAGATATTTTGAAAAAAACGATACAAAAAATGCCCTTGAGTATTTCTTAAAGGCAAAACAGGCTGATCCAACATTAAGCTTTACCAGCTTCTATCTTACCCTTTGTTACGATGCGCTCAATGACTATGAGAGTGCTATTCAAGAGGCAAAAATATTTTTAGAAAAGGAACCTAACAACTGGGTTATGCATCTCGCTTTGTCTGAGGTATACGGAAAAATTAAAAATGAATCCAAAAAAAAAGAGGAAATTGAAAAAACCCAGGAGATTCTGAAAAGTAGTACAGATGCGGGAAGTAAAAATCCGAAGGAATATTTCCTGTTATGTCAAATTTACAGAAATCAACATAAAATCAGTGAGGCAATCGCAGTCGTTGAGAGCATAAAGTTGATATCTCTGGATAAAGAAATGAGGAGGGACGTCCATTTCTTGCTTGCGAATCTTTACTACGAAGATAAAATATTCGATAGAGCTGAAGAGGAATTGCAGATGACCTTGAAGCTTGACCCTGACTTTCACGAGGCAAATAATTTTTTAGGCTACTTATTTGTTGAAAACAATAAGAATCTTGACGAAGCGATACATCTTATTAACAAGGCTTTAAAAGCACAACCTCAAAACGGAGCATATCTTGATAGTCTCGGTTGGGCTTATTATAAAAAGGCACAGGTAGAAGGAAGAAATGATTATCTCGTTGTTGCTCTTAAAAAGTTATTGGAAGCCGTTCAATTTATGGAAGAGCCTGATATCTATGAGCATGTTGGAGATGTTCATTATAGTTTAGGGGATTGGGATAAAGCAGTTAAGGCTTGGGAAAAGGCGATGGCTTTGTACCGGCAGGCACTCACGAGTGAAACAAAAATAGAGGATATCGCGATAAAGTTAGAAAAAACAAAAAGATTGATTTCTGTGGAAAAAAGAGGAACGAGGTTTATCGAGAACCGTAGAGGAGTTGGAAATAGTATTCAACCGTAAATTTTTATAAATAATTTTGGGAGAATTAAGCGAAATTGGCTGGACATTCACATTGGGCTAGTATAAAGCATAAAAAGGGTGCTACTGATGTAAAAAAAGGCAAAATCTTTTCTAAGATAGCACGCATGATTACCGTTGCTGCAAGAAGGGGTGGTGGTGACCCCGATATGAATCCCAAATTGCTTTTTGCTGTGAGTAAAGCGCGCGCAGTTAACATGCCAAAAGAAAATGTAGAACGAGCCATTCAGAAAGGTATTGGTGGGGGCGAAGGAACCGAATTGTTTGAATGCGTATATGAAGGATACGGACCTCATGGCACTGCATTAATTGCTGAGATCGTGACAGACAACAAAAATAGAACTGCCCCTGAAATACGAAAGATCTTTGATCGATTTGGTGGAAATATGGGAGAATCGGGCTGTGTGTCCTGGATGTTCGAAAAAAAGGGACTTATTATAGTAAATAGTAATGACCACAATGAAGATGAATTTATGATGGTAGTCTTAGATGCAGGAGCCGAGGATCTGCTGAAAGTGGGTGATGCATTTCAAGTAATATGCGCGCAAACAACCTTAGATGCAGTAAAGAAGGCTATTGAGGGTAAAAACATAAAAGTGGAAACTGCTGAAGTGAGTTGGATACCGAAAAGCAACATTGATTTGGATGAAGCAGCCGGTCGTAAAGTACTAGGGCTTATGGAGGCGCTAGAAGATCACGATGACGTACAAAACGTCTATTCTAATTTTAATCTCCCCAAAACCCTGCTGGCAGAAGCGCAAGCTGAAAAATAAATTTGGTATTAGGGACTCGGCCATAAATAAATACTTCAAATCAACTCAACGAGGAGTATGTTTAAACAAGAAACAAGCCAAAAACTTACAAATGACATAAAAACAGTTATCCAGAAAGCCGTTAGTTTGTTGAACGGTTCAGCACGGCGAGTGTTTATGGCCTCGGTAGTAAAACAAATGGATCGCGGTGGTCAGCGACTTGCCTCGGTAGAGATCGGAAGGTCTT